>JALFJX010000009.1 GCA_022775905.1 Methanobrevibacter sp. | reverse complement strand
AACTACACAGTTGTTACCGCATCTGCAGACTACTGGTCTTTCAGCAAAGTCGTACATGATTGTAGCCATGTTGTCTGCAATTAATTTCTCTTTTAACTCTTCACGAGCAAAACGAACTTTCATACCACCGAAATCAGGTATGGATTCGATGATTTTACCTTTACTGTGTTGAGCTTTGTATAACTCATTGGTAGCTTCATGTAATTTTTCATCGTTTTGATCTGTAATTCCAAGTCTTTCAATGATGTCTGCTGCCGGAATTTCTCCATAGCCTTTAAGAGTACATACTGGAATTGGATTAACGTTTTCGATAATTCCTTTTAAGTTGTATTTAGCTATTAATTCATCATTGTTTTTTAAGTCTTGAAGAGCAATGTAATCTGCTGGTGCATCTGCAGGTTCTGAAAATACGACCCCACTTCCGTAGGATGCACTTACGAAACTAGCTGGGAAAACAGGTAATTCTGCACTAGTAAATGGGTTAGTTGCCATTTGACCAATAATGTCATTAGGATCAATTTCAGATATGATATCTAAGTTTTTAATTTGGTTTTGTAAATTGTAGTGAGCTTCTTTGGTAATGACCCATTTTTCACCGTTAGCATTGACTAAAACATATTCAACATCAGGATTTAACCATATGTTTGTTGCTCCGACGATAGTTTCAGGTCTTAAAGTTGCGGTTACGAGAATTTTATCTCCAATTGGGAATTTAAGTAAAGTTAATTCGTTAACTCCTACTCCTTCACCTTCAAGTAAATCGTGGTCTCCAACTGGGTTGTCACAGTTAGGACAATATTTTACTGGGTGTTCACCTTTTGCAACTAAACCTTTTTCATGCAATTGGGTAATTTGCCATTCGATGAATTTTTTGTATGTTGGATCAATAGTTCTAAATTCTCTTCTCCAATCGATAGAATAGCCCATTTCTTCCATTACTTCATGATATTCAGTTGAGAAGTATTTTACAATAAATTCTGGGTCTTCTAATTCAGGTAAAGTTTCTTTAGGAACTTTGTGTACTCTGTGATATAAGTCAAGAGTCCATGGATCTTTTCTTTTAATCCTGTCTGCAATTCCAATAACTGGTGCACCAGTTACGTGCCATGCCATTGGGAATAATACATTATATCCTTCCATTCTTTTAAATCTTGCATAAACATCTGGTACGGTGTATGTACGTCCGTGACCTATATGCATTGCTCCACTAGGGTATGGAAAAGCAACGGTAAGGTATAATTTTTCTCTTTCATCTGGGTTGGATTCAAATATTTTTGCATCCGCCCATTTTTTTTGCCATTTCTTTTCAATATTTTCGCTCACTAAATCACCATCATAATATTGTTTTTTTAGGACTTTCAGGGAATTTACTTTTGTGTTCACTCCTGATTATTCTATTAATGATCATATCAACGTCATCTGCTGAAATATCTAAGTTTTCACTTATTTCAGTATTTTTCATATCTTTTTCAGTGTAAAGATAAAGAATTTGATCAAGTAATTCATAGTTCATTCCAATTTCATCTTCATCAGTTTGGTCTTCCCATAATCCTGCACGAGGAGGCTTATTGAGGATTTCTTCTTGGATTCCTAAGAATTTACTTAATTTAAATACATCAGTTTTATACAAATCTCCAATAGGTTCAATATCTGATGCACCATCACCATATTTTGTGAAATAACCGATTAAGATTTCACTTCTATTACCTGTTCCTCCAACGAGGTAATTTTCATGGTTAGCATAATAATAAATGATTGACATTCTAATTCTAGCTTTTAAATTACCAATAGCTAAATCATCATTCTCAATTTGTGTTATTGATATATATTCGTTTAAAACAGAGTCAATAGCTATTTCTTTATATTTGATTCCTAACTTTTGAGCTATGTCGATTCCGTGAATCTTATCTTCTGTTGGGGTTGTAGTGGATGGCAATGTCAATCCAAATACGTTTTCTTTTCCAACAGCTTCGCAGGCTAAATATGCTGTAAGTGTAGAATCAATTCCTCCACTTAAACCAACTATGATTCCTTTTGATTTGGATTCGGATACTTTTGATTTAATGAAGTCAACAATTGTACTTTTTGTTTTTTCGCAGTCTAGTTCAGGAATTTTGCTAATATTCTCACCAACCTTTATCATTTATACATTAAATAATATGTAATTATTAATTTATATAGTATATTGTATTTTTTAGTGAAGGTTCTTTAGGCATATAATTAATTTTATATACTATAATGAATTAAATAACATTTAGTTACTAAAAGTAATTTTATTAAGGAGGTAATTACTTGGCATTTAAAGATTATTTTAAATTCAATAAAGACAACACCACATTCATTTTTGTCGGTGGTAAAGGTGGAGTTGGAAAAACTTCTGTTTCTTCTGCTACTGCATTATGGTTAGCTGAACAAGGCAAAAAAACATTAATTGTATCAACTGACCCTGCTCATTCTTTAGCAGACTCATTGGAAGTACCGATTGGAAGCTATCCTCGTGAAATCAAAACAAACTTATTTGCTGTTGAAATCGATCCGGATGAAGCAATGGCTCAAAAACAAGCACAATTGGAATCTCAAAAAGCAGCAAATCCTGAAAGTGCAGGCGGATTACTTGGTATGGATTTCTTGTCTGATCAATTAGATATGGCATCTTCATCTCCTGGTGCTGATGAAGCAGCTGCATTTGAAATGTTTATGGGAGTAATGAACTCTGATGAATTTGATGTTGTAGTATTTGATACTGCACCAACCGGACACACTTTAAGATTATTATCTTTCCCTGAAGTAATGGATTCTTGGGTAGGTAAAATGATGATGCTTAAAGCAAAATTGGGTGGAGCAACCAATGCTTTAAAGAAAATCGTGCCTTTCATGGATGCAGTTGATGATCCTCAAACTTCTGAAGATTTAAAAAGAACCAAAGAACAAATAGACAAGGCAAAAGCTGTATTATCTGATCCAAACAGAACTACTTTCAAAATGGTTGTCATTCCAGAAGAAATGTCCATTTATGAATCCGAAAGAGCATTGGAAGCACTTGGTAAATATGACATTACTGTTGACAGTGTTATTGTAAATCAGGTAATGCCTGATATCTGTGACTGTGATTTCTGTCATTCAAGACACAAATTACAACAAAAACGTTTAGCATTGATTGACCAAAAATTCAAAAATCAACATATTGCTGAAGTGCCATTGTTCAAAGATGAAGTCAAAGGTCAAGATAAGTTATTAAAATTAGCTCATATCTTATATGATGATGAAGACAACGATGAAGTTGTCCAAGAAGCTATTCAGCTTTAAAATTAAAAATAAGTTAAAATAAAAGATTATTTTAACTTTTAACTACTTTTTTTTATTTAATATTTCATCTAGCAGATTTGCAAAAATCAATATTGCTGTTGAAAATATCAATGATTCTCCAATAGATATTTCATACAAAGCGACAATTATTGCAAATATGATTGTCATTATGACAATACTTGGCAATTTTCTATTGGATATTCTATTTGTATCAAGAATTGTTTGTGTGCTGGTGTAAAGAATGCTAATTAAAAATAATGCATCCCATATTGCACTATATTTTGGATAAATGATTGTAATAGCTATCAAAATGCATAATATGATAATTATTAATCCTATTTTTAGTTTACTTTTAATTTTTATCACCTGTTCCAACTTTCATCCCAATATTTTTGAGGTATATTGAATGGAGACCAATATTTGTCGCTAAAATATTCATAGGTCTCTTCTTCACTCAGTTTTCTTGTTTTGCCATCACTAATGTAAACTGCATTATTTCTGTCTAATGTCATATCATCCTTGATTTTCACTTCAATAAAATCATAATCTCCATTTTCATTTGGTATATTGTAGATTTTTTTGGATTGCAGATATCCTGGTCGGGTAAATGTAATTTTGTCCATTACATTATGCCATTCTGTTTTCTCAACCATCTCATTTCTATATGTAACTCCTCCACTCTGTATAAGTGCCATTGTAGTAAATATGTTCATTCCTAAGGAGCCTAATCCACTTAATGGTTTTGCAAGTAGGTTTGCAGTCATATATAGCAGTTTAGTAAAAGGATGTGTTTTATTATCATATATGGTTTCTAATCCATTTTTAATGAAGTTAATTGTATCATCTATTCCTTTAATTATATCTTTTGGAAGTATTCCAACTCCACAGCAATCACAGGTTGTTTTGATGGATGATCCTTTGTAAATTGAATTTTGAGCCAAAATTACACTTGAAACACCACTGGTGATATTTATAATAACTGATGAGTTTGTATTATTTGAAAATATGTAAATCAAATCTCCTAATTGTGCAATGCTAAAAGTATTTTCTAGAATTGATGAAAATACATTATCTAATGAGTTTGAACTTTTATCTAAATATCTGTCAGCAACTTTCAATAGGGCATATTCTTCAATATTAGGTAAATTAACGGAATTCAACAATCTAAATAGAAAAGTGTTATTTGAATCTCCAGTAACTTCCATTCCCATATCTGCATTTAAAATGTTCAGATAAGTGTCATCTAGATTTATTCCACCTAATATTGTTAAGCTTTTGCTTCTTTTCCAGTTTACATTTAACTCTTTGGAGTTGCTATCTGCAAGGATATCAGCAAGCCATGTTACTTCAAGAGATGCTAAATGCATTCCATAAACGTTCATAACTCCGAATCTACTTAAATAATCTGGATTTCTTGAAACCCAATTTTCAAGAATATTCTGGGTTATTTTCTCATTGATTATTGTGTATGACTGTAGAACTTCAAAACCCATTGCGGTTCTATAGTTATTGTTGAGGCCATAGCTTATGCTTTCTTTCTTTTCATATTCTTCGGTATCATCAATTCTAAATTTTGTTATGATGTCTTCTTTTGATGTATAACCTACAATTGAATTTCCAAAATAGCTGAATGTCACTGGGGTATTTGTATTTGTGAATCTGATTGAGTCATTATAGTTTTCATAATTGAAATTATATATTGTTTTCCCGTGTAATGCAGATAAACTGTACATTACTCCAAATTCATCAAAGCTCAATGTTTGAAAGTTAACTTTTGCAGTAATCTTGTCATTTTCCATGTAAGTTAAAGTTTCACTTTTATCCAATCCTTTGCTTGCATAAAAACCAAACAATGCTATATTGTCTTTGGTTTTACTCTGATAATCTATTTGGGTGTAATCATCGACTTTGGTTAGGATTATGCCTGCTGATGTTAAGTTTTTTTTGTTTTCATCAATTTTTATTCCACTTCCATCAAAAGGAACTAGGTAGCTATATCCATATCTAAGTTGGGTAGAATTTATGCCACTGTTGGAGGATGTTGAAAATATGTAAACTTTATCTCCTATCTGAATTTTGAATAACTCTTTTTTTGGCATTTTTATAATTCCGTTGATTCCGGATTTTAAACAGTAAACCGAATTGTTAATCACGAGTTTTGCAGTAACATTAACGTAATTGGGTATTAATGTTGTATGGGTGTAGCTGGCGGATTTTACAATTTTATTTATATTGATCTTGTTGGTGTTTTTAAGGTCAAGATATTCAGTTGTTATTGAATATTTCCCGGCATCTAAATTGACGTCAAGTATTGCAATTCCATTTTTATTGGTTGTTTTTGAATAGGTCTTTCCATTGAGCTTAAAAGTAACTTTTTGATTTGGATAGATGTTACCATTGATATTGAATACTTTTACATTGAATTTGCCGTCATTTCTGTTATTGATGGTCAGGTCTGTTGTTTCAATTAGGCTTTTTATGGTGATTTTTTTGCTGATAGTTTCGGAAGTTTTCGGATTTGTAATTGTAATGGAATATGTTCCGGGTTTCGTGTTCACTGATAATTTTCCAATTCCTTTGGAATTGGTTTTAACAGAGTAATATTTGCTGTTTAACTTAAATTTAACTGCAGTATTCTTCAATATACTTCCTTTTTTATCATAAAATGTGGAAGTGTATGGTGATGTATTTTTGTAATATTTTTTAAAATCACTACACTTTATCGTGCTTTTGACTGTAATGGTACTTTTTTTGGATGATGCAGAGTATTTGCTTGTTCCAGCAAATTTTGTGGTAATTGGATAGTTTCCACTTTTTAAACTGATTGTAAGATAAACATTTCCTTTGCTGTCTGTCTGTTTACTGTAGACTTTGCCATTAACGGTAAAATCCACTTTTGCTTTTGTTATTGCTTTTTTATTCTTATTTTTCACTGTTGCTTTAAATTTGCTTCCGTCTTTATAATACATCTTTAAATCGGGAGCACTTAAAGTAACTTTTTCTTTAACTGTTGTTTTGCTGGTACTTAATTTATTTAATTCCTGATTGGAATCAGGCTGTTGAGCAGTTAATATTGTTTCATTTTTAACATCTGCTGCCGAAACGGCAGTAATTAAAAAAAGAAATAGTAAAATGAAACAAGTGGTGTTTATTTTTGCATTCATAATATCTACCTCAATACCAATTTTTTATCAAATTGGCATTAAAAGATTGATATTTTGAATATATAAACTTTAATTTTAAAAATAAATAGTAAATGACTTTTAAAATGGTTTTTAGGAATAAATTATCCTAATATATTATCATAATGCACATATAAGTAAATTCACTTTGAGCAATTTCTTTTAAGGTTGACTCAACAATGTTCTCGTCTGGATAACTTAATCTTTCACAGACTATAACTTTTCTGTCTTCCTCAACACCATTGTCAAGCAGGAATTGGGCCATGTCTTTCACTTTTCTTGAAGGAAGGGCAATTGTTGTTTTGCCATTGTTGATTACAGGTAAAATATCATCTATGTTTTCCCTGCCGTGGAAGGTCATCACATTTGCATTATCCCATTGAATGTGGCATTTTGCAGCTGCAAGTTGGAGTGAACTGATTCCTGGAATAACTTCAATATTGTCTTTGGGGAACTCTTTTTCATTTGAAATTCTTAAAACGGTATTTAAAACGCCTGAAAAACCAGGATCTCCTGTTGATAATATGGATACGGTATTTCCATCACAAGCTAACTGAACTCCTTCATTTAATTTATCTAAAAGTTCTTTAACATTGAATGCAATTTTATTTTGCACGTCATCAAACAGTTCAATAGCTCTTGTACTTCCAACTGTGTAATCACTTGCTTTTACAGTATCAATAGCTTTTTTAGTCAAGTATTCAGCAGCACCTGGGCCAATCCCAATAATATAAATTTTTCCACTAGGCATGATTTCTTATTTATATTAAATTACTATTAATAGTTACTTTTTGGTTACAAAAATCATTTAAATATAAACGGGTAATGTTTATCTGAGGCGATTAAAATAGATAGAGAAGAACAATTAGATTTTTTAATCGATTACTTGATTGATGAAAGAGATGAAGTAATTGACATTCCTACTAATTATGATGAAAAAAGGAGATTTCTCCGTGCATTAATGAATATTAGAATGCCTAATGAAGTATCTCAGGAATTTATTAAAGTTCAAGATGATTTTTTAACAGCTGAAACATTAAATAAAGATTTGACTTCTGTTGAGGATATTAATGAAGTCAAAGGTAAATTGATGCTTTGGCAAGGTGATATTTCAACATTAAAAGTGGATGCTATTGTAAATGCAGCTAATTCAAAATTGCTTGGATGCTTTGTTCCACTTCATAACTGTATTGATAATGTGATTCACTCAGCAGCGGGTGTACAGTTAAGGGATGAATGCAATACAATAATGAAAATTCAAAACAGGGATGAAGATGTTGGAAAAGCTAAAATCACTGGTGCTTATAACTTGCCTTCCAAATATGTAATTCATACTGTTGGTCCTGCTATTCCTCGGGGGTCTAAACCTTCCAATGATGAATGTGAATTGTTGGCTAACTGTTACAGATCATGTTTGGAAGTTGCAGATTATAATGGACTTGAATCAATTGCGTTCTGTTGCATTTCAACAGGAGTATTTAATTTTCCACAGGATTTGGCATCAGAAATTGCAATTGAAACAGTTGAAGAATATTTGAAATCACATGAAACCTCATTAAAATATATGATTTTTAATGTTTTCACCGATGAGGATTATTCAATTTATAAAAATGCATTATTTGGTGAATAAAATGGATAATCTAAAAGAAAGATTAAGTGAAGCAAAAAAAGCCATTGACAATGCTGATTATATCATCATTGGTGCAGGGGCGGGTTTTTCAGCAGCTGCTGGGATTTTATATTCTGGAAAAAGATTTGAAGATAACTTTCAGGATTTCATCGATAAATATGCTATGAATGATATGTATTCTGCTGGATTTTATCCTTTTGAAACTCAGGAAGAGAAATGGGCTTATTGGTCACGTCATGTTTATGTAAATAGATTTTCAGTTGGTGAAACTGAGTTATATAAAAAATTACTTGCTATTGTTAATGATAAGGATTATTTTGTCCTAACAACAAATGTCGAGCATCAATTTTGGATTAATGGCTTTGAGGATGAAAGGATTTTTGCAACTCAGGGTGATTACGGATTGATGCAATGTGAGAAAGGATGCCATGATAAGTTATATTCAACAGAAAAGTTAGTCTATGGAGTATTAGAAAAAACTGAGGACTGTAAAATTCCATCCGAACTTGTTCCGGTCTGTCCTGTTTGCGGTGGAAATATGGATCTTAATTTGAGAAAGGATCAATACTTTATTGAAGATGAAAAATGGCATGAAATGGCAGATAACTATAGAAAATTTTTATCTAAAATAGATGAAAATAAAAACACAGTATTTTTGGAACTGGGAGTCGGATTTAATACTCCAACAATTATTAGATATCCTTTTGAACAAATGACATATAATAATCAAAACATGAAATTAATAAGATTAAATAGAGACTATCCTGATGCAATTCTAGAAAACAAAAGTAAAACAATAAGTTTTGATGAAGAAATCTCTGAAGTGTTTGATTATTGTCTTTCAGGATTTTAATTCATCTATTTCTTTTTTTAAAAATTTATAAATTGAGGAAGCTCCTATTAATTCTCCGGGATCTTCCCATTGTGAAGGATATAATATAAATGGTTTTGTTTGGTCTCCTCCAAGGCCTCCATGACTTCCAATTAATTCTTCAAATGCACATACTTCATCACTTTTTTTATCATAAAAACTGTTAACCATTATGTCAGGCATATTTTTGAATGAATTTTCTCTTTTCAAATGTTTTACAGCATTTTTACCGTAATTGGATAATGGATTTTCTCCGGTCACAACATCGGTTTCTAAGTAATATATTCCATTTTCACCAATGACCATTCCACCATTTGTAATTGAATTGACTAGTATAAATCCAATTCCAGGATGTTTTACAAGTCCAGGTATTAATTCTGGGAATAACATTACAAGTTCTTCATATGTTAAGCGTTGTTTCCATTCGGTTAAATAGATTAATCCAAGATTTCCAGATCCTAAAACAATTAATTCTGAATCTTTAGCTTTTTTTGTACTTTGTTCTGTAATTTCATGCCTTCTGATATAATCCAGGCTATCTGAATATTTTTGTCTTATATTCTGATATTTTTCGTTTTCAAAAATAATTTCAGGTTTCCTATTTTCAATTTCATCTCTAATGCTTTGGATGTATGAGTTATCATCAAGAATGTCCTCACGGAAAGTTCCAACTCTTTCTTTAATGTTTTTTAATTGCCTATTTTCTGGTAATATTGCATCTCTGAAGTGGTCAATATTATACTCTTCACTGTAAAATGTCAAATCATCTGGAAGTAGTCTTCTAACATAATTTCCAAGTGTAATTCCATATCTTTGTTTAAAAGTTGCACCATTACTTTGTCCATGGTCTGATAAGATGACAAGATAGTAATCTCTTTCACTCATATTTATTGTTGAAACCAGTCTCTGGAATTGCAAATCAATTTTATTTAGTGTTGGCCATACATCTTCATCTTGTGTTCCTGAATGATGTGCTATTTCATCATAACCCATAAATGTTGCATATGCAGTGTCAATTTCTCCATTTAAGATTTCTGCAGCCAATATCTGGGTTGTAACTTCTCTTAATACTACATTTGCTCCTGCTCTTACTGCAGCATAAACAATGGTTCTTCTAAGACGGGGCTGTATGTTCTTTATGAAATGCATGAGCTGTGATTTCAGTTCCATTAATATGTCCCATAGGAATAACACGAATATTCTTTGGAAGTTGTATGAATTTAAGAAAATTGTATGCAGGGTCTTATTGTTAATACGACTTATATTTCCTAATCTGGATGATGTTAGTGGAGCATTTTTGCCATCTCCTGAAAACATATTGCTAACACTTATTCCATCAACCAATAATCCTTTTCCGTCACTTATTCTTTTTTCTATTAATGGAGCATGGCTTAATTTTCCAGAAACAATAATCTGATTGTCGTTTTCTTTTTCGACCCATCTGTATGCAACAATATTTTCATTATTTCCATGTAATATTCCTGCCTGGCTTGCTCCTGTTTGTGATGATAAATCAGTTTCCCATTCTTTTAGGGTATGTGTATTTTCGCCAATCCATTTTTCAACGGTGGGCATTATACCTTTATCAATAGCTTTCTTGAGAATATTTATTGATAATCCATCAATTTCAAGCATTATTATTCCAGGATACTTTTTTCCGTCCTTTTTCTGTTTAGTGACATATTGCAGGATAGTTTTAATGTATCTATCATAGTAGCTTGTGTGGGTTATATTTGCAATAAATGTGATTGCAATTGACATGACAATAGGAACTTCAACGGATGCATAAAATCCAATATTGACATTAGGGATAAAGTAACATGCAATATAAAGAATTATGGCATTGATAAATAATGATCCAATACCTAATGTCACTACCATGAATTTCATAAAGAATTTTTGAAAAATTGGCCATAATATTGTATTGACTATTGTCATTGCAATTACGATGATAAATGCATCATACCATTTTCCAATTGTAAAATCACCACATAGATATGTCATTCCAATAATAACTAATGCATTGGTTAAAATAAGAAGTATTAATGTTATTGCTGTTCTTAAGTATGATAGGAAAGTATGTTTGTTCATTTTATCTCAATCTTTCTCTTTTTATTTGTTTTTAGTGTAATTATTGTAATTTCTGGTTTGCAATTTATTCTAAATCTAAATGAATTTGTTCCAAGACCTTTGCTTGTATATTGCATCATGTTTCTAACTTTATAAAGGCCAACAGGATATTTTCTGGAATTCGGGCCTCTGAATGGTGTTGTGTCTACTTTTGGAATTATAAATTGCCCTCCATGGGAATGACCTGAAATTTGCAAATCGAACATGTTGGTTTTTGATGATTCTTCTGCAAAATCGGGTTCATGAGCAAGTAATATACTTGGAGTGTTCTTTCTCATTTTTGATAATACTTCATCTATATTGTCTGCACAAACGGTACAGCTATCAACACCACAGATATTTAAAAAATCCCCGTCCTTTTCAATGGTGTAAACTTTATTGCTTAAATCTATGACTTTTGATGCTTTAAAGATGTTTCTAATTTTTTTAGAATCCATCCAATGGTCATGATTTCCCAAAACTCCAAATTTTCCATATCTTGAGTTTAATTTTTTAAAAGATTTCTGCAGAGATTTTTCATAGCCTTTGGTTACATATGAAAAGTAGTCACCGGTCAATGTAATTAAATCAACATTTAGTAAATTGACATAGTCTATGAGTTCATCCAAATATTTCGGATTGATCCATTGGCCCAAATGTATGTCTGTTAGGTTTAAAATCCTAAAATTATGAAAATTCCACCCAAGATTGTCTAATTGAATGTTTATTTCAACTAAATCTATTTCACTTGGTTCAAACTTCTTGTCCGGAAGTGAATATGTCATTGCATCTTGAATTCCTTGACGGATTTTCATTGCTGATGGGCGGTCAATATCATCATTGTTCATTAAATAATAATATTCATTATGAAACTATTTATAATTTCAATAATATTCATTATGAAACTATTTATAATTTCGATAACATACATTATGAAACTATTTATAATTTCAATAACATACATTATGAAACTATTTATAATTTCAATAACATACATTATGGTGTTATAGATTATTAAGTGATTATTATGCTTCAAATTGCAGTTTGTGGAAAACCAAATGTAGGAAAATCCTCTTTTTTCAATTCAGCAACAGCATCTGCTGTGGAAATGGCTAATTATCCATTCACAACAATCGATGCGAATAAAGCTGTTGCACATGTAATTAAGGATTGTCCATGTAAAGAGTTAGAAGTTACTTGTAATCCTCACAATTCAATCTGTATTGATGGAAAAAGATTACTTCCGATTGAATTAATTGATGTTGCAGGACTTGTTCCAGGAGCACACGAAGGAAAAGGATTAGGTAACAAGTTTTTAGATGATTTAATGCAAGCTAAAGTTTTTATTCATGTTATTGACGCTTCAGGTTCAACTGATATTGAAGGAAATCCAGTTGACCCTGGAACTCATGACCCATTAGAAGACATCCAATTTTTGGAAGAAGAAATTGTAATGTGGATGTATGGAATATTGTCAAGAAATTGGGTAAGGCTTATAAGAAAAGTTGGTGCTGAACATTTAGATATTTCAAAAGTATTATTTGACCAATTATCTGGTACTGGAATAACTATTGAGGATATTATTGAAGCTAAAAGAAATATTGAACCAGATTACAACAAATGGGAAGAAGAAGATTTAATTGAACTCACAAGAAATATCTTAAAAATCGCTAAACCGATGATGGTTATTGCAAATAAGGCAGACCTTCCAACTTCTGCAGCAAATATTGAAAGAATCAAAGAAAAATATCCATATGTAATTCCAACTTCAGCAGAATCTGAAATTGCACTTGTAAGGGCAGCAGAAGCAGGTTTGATTTCATATGTTTCAGGTGATGATCATTTTGATATTTTAGAATCTGAAAAGTTAAATGCAAATCAATTAAAAGCACTTGAATACATCCAAACTAATATTTTGGACAAATATGGAAGTACTGGAGTTCAGGATGCATTAAACTATGGTATTTTTGAATTATTAAATAGGATTGTTGTATATCCGGTTCAAGATGAACACAAATACACAGACCAAAAAGGCAATGTATTGCCTGATGGTTTCTTAGTTCCAAATGGTGCAACTCCTCGTGAATTGGCATACATCGTACACACAGATATTGGTGATAAGTTCATGCATGCTGTTGATGCGAGAAAAAACATGCGTGTAGCTAGTGACTACGAATTAAAAGATGGAGACATTATCAGTATTGTAACAAGAGGATAATCCCCTCTTCTTTTTTTATTTATAGATTTTTATGGTTAAATTAACTAAAAATTTAAGTCCTGATGAATTTAAAGAGTATTATTTTTTAAAAGAGGATTTGAAAGATTTTTGCAGATCTGAAGGTCTTAAAGTCAGCGGTAGTAAAGGAGAATTGGAGAATAGGATTGTCCATTATTTGTCTACTGGTGAAAAGTTGGTGGAAACATCTACTAATCATTCTTCAAATGAAAATGTATCTGAAATTAGTTTGGATTCTCCATTAGGTGAAAATTTCAAATGCAGTGAAGATAAAAGGCGATTTTTTGAAAATAAAATAGGTAAAGGATTTAAATTTAAAGTTAAATTCCAAAAATGGCTAAAGGCAAATCCTAATAAAACTTACGGGGATGCAATTGAAGCATTCTATGAAATTCAAAATTCAAAAGAGAAAACAGATATTGGTAAACAGTTCCAATACAATCAATACATAAGAGATTTCTTTGAAAATAATAATGATAAGTCCTTAGATGATGCAATCAAATGCTGGAAATATAAAAAAAGTCTTAAAGGACATAATAGATATGAAGATATTGATTTGGAGATATTATGAAAAAAGTAAAAATTACAGTCATGAGAAAAGTCAGACATGATGATTTAATTGAAAAATATGAAAATCCGCTAGAACATGAATGTGTTGTTGAAGAAGGTCAGGTTTTCATTGCGAATGGTTGGAAAATACCTGATGACTTCTGCGATAGTGCTTGGGAAAGTCTTTCCCCTTTCGTTTTGGCTTTAGCTAATGGTGCAAGTGACTTTTATGATGGTTGGATGAAAAATAAAAAATCTGCAATGATTTCATGCAATGATGGATTCAGACCGGTAAGTTTTCTTTTGGAAACCCTTGATGAAGATGCCGATTAGTTAGGTTATATTATGGCTAATTTTATGGATAAAACATTTAATTTTTTTAAAAAGGAAAGTGTATTTTCAATATCTTTAATTTTAGCTATTCTTTCTTGTTTTTTTGTTAAACCAAGTATAAACTATCTTAGTTATATCAATTGGGATACTCTTTCGCTGCTTTTTGTAATAATGATATTTGTAGAAATTCTTAAGAATTTGTCTGTTTTTGAGATTCTGGTTCGTAAATTGCTAATTAAAGTTGGGAACTCACGTTCACTTGTACTGTTTTTGGTGTTTACCTGTTTTTTCAGTGCAATATTTATTACAAATGATGTTTCTTTGATTATTTTTGTACCATTTGCAATTTTAGCTTTAAAAAAGTTAATAGAATTGATTTAATAATTTTAACAGTTTCATTGCAGACTATTGCTGCTAACATTGGATGTATGGTGCTTCCAATTGGTGCTCCTCATAATATTGTGATGTATGCTGTATCAAAAATTCCATTTGAATCATTTTTCTCATTGTTATTGCCATATGTTATTGTTTCAGTTGTATTTTTAATTATTTTGGTATTTTTTGTATCAAAAAAGACTATTACTTTGCCTGATGTAAAAAAAGTAGAAGTTAACACAGATGATTTCTTTAAAAGGGTATTTTTAGGAGTAGATTATTATTTGTTATTGACTTTTATTGCACTTTTTATTCTGATTGGTAATTTGGAACATATTTCATTTTTCACATTTATTTTTAAAAAGTGGATTGTTGGTAATGAGGTTGTTTGTGGTATTATTGCATCTCAAATAATGTCTAATGTTCCAGCTGCGATGTTGTTAAGTGGTTTTAGTAACAATTTCGAATCTATTATAATAGGAATTAATATTGGTGGATTTGGAACTTTAATAGCTTCAATGGCTAATCTTATTTCATATAAACTCCTTGTTGATGAGTGTGAAGAATTCAAAACAAAATACTTGGTTGTATTTACAGTTCTCAATGTTCTTTTATTGGTTATTTTGTATGGAGTTTATATTTTAACTAATTAAAAAATAAAAAATTAAAGATTATTATTGTAACCATTATTCGTAGTTTACATCTGTTTGGTTCCAAGTAATGATGCTTCTCCATCAAATCCAATTGTTTTTCCGGTTTTTCTTGCAGTGTTTTTAGCATTAACTGCTAAGCGATCTACTTCATTGTTTAGTCTGTTATTGGAATGTCCTTTAAAACTTTTACAAATCTCAAATTGCATTCTTTTTCAATATCTCTCATTAAATTCCATATTGCTTTGATAATTTCGAGATTTTGAATAGGTTTGCCGTCTCCTTTTTTCCACCCTTTTCTCTTCCAACCTTTGACCCATTGGGTAAATATGTTAATGCAGTAACCGGAATCGGAATGGATTTCTATTTCATCGCCAGGTCTGCAAAATCTGGAAAAATCTTTCATTGAAGCATAAATTGCATAAAGTTCCATTTTCATTATTCGTTGTTGTGGGACAATCGCCTGATGCATTTGAATATTTTTCTCCATCTTTAAGTAAAATAAAAGCCCAGCCACCTGCTTCTCTGAGGTATTTTCCTTTTTTATTTATCATTGTTGCTGCGCCATCAGTATAATATGAATATTTGCTCATTATAATCCTTCTTTATATAGTTCATTGGTAAATTTAATCTTACTGAGGATTTTATTCAGCAATCTGACTATTAAGGATAAAAAACTTTAATTTTTATCCCAATCCCTTAATTACAATATTTGATTTAATCTATCTACTTTTAATGGTTGTATGAATTTAATGGAATTATTCATCCCATAAATCTGCAACTTTATTTGCAATAAATACGCAGCAATCGACACATGGGGATTTGTCATCACCGTTATTTGTTATCGCACCGCAGCATACAGTACCATATTCTTCTTTGAAAGTATTGAAAATTTCTTTTGCATTAGCTTTGATTTTGGATGGATCATCTAAGACTAATCCATTTGCGATTACTGCACCGGTAACAGCACCACATGTTCCTTCATCAAATGTTCCACCAATTCCACCTGCAAACCCACAAGTGATTTTGCACATTTCTGCTTTACTCATTGGATATTCTGCACATTCGCAAAGTCCCATTAATGTTGATTCAGAGCAACTTTTAAAAATTCTGTATTCTCTGATTTTTTCTTCTAAAATTTTTTTGTCAAGTTTCATAAATGCAATCTCCCAATTGTTCAATTGTATAATTATATTAATTAAGAATTTTAAATAATTATTTGTTAAATTAATTTTAGGTGAAAAAATATGCATCCAAGACCAAGTCCAATTGCAGCATCTCTTTATACATTAAGAGATATGAATGTTGATGTTATTGTTATGCACGGGCCAAATGGTTGTTGTTTCAGAACAGGAAGACTCCTTGAAACTGATGGCGTAAGAGTCTTGACAACAGCAATGGCTGAAAATGATTTTATTTTAGGGGCTGGCGAAAAGCTGGAAGAAACTTTAAGGGAAGCTTATGACATGTTTAACCCAAAACTGATGGGTGTTGTAGGTACTTGTGCCAGTATGATTATTGGTGAAGATTTAAAAGAGGCTATTGCTAATGCTGATTTGCCATGTACTGTTGTGCCGGTTGAATCTCATGGAGGTTCTGGTGAAGGAGACAACACTGTTGGTGCAATCATGGTTTTAGAAGCAGCAGTTGAATGTGGCGTAATTCCTCCAGAAGAAGCAGACAGACAAATTGAAATGCTTGAAAAAGCA
Organism: Methanobrevibacter sp.; assembly: GCA_022775905.1. Taxonomy (NCBI): domain Archaea; kingdom Methanobacteriati; phylum Methanobacteriota; class Methanobacteria; order Methanobacteriales; family Methanobacteriaceae; genus Methanobrevibacter; species Methanobrevibacter sp. The sequence continues at coordinate 283,436 of JALFJX010000009.1, read as the reverse complement.
ACCGAAGTTGAAAAAACCAGGGGAATGGCACAAGGTAAATATATCAAGCCAAACTTTGGTGATTCAAAAGAAAGTGTTGCTAAGATAGTTGTTCAAGCAATTAAAGATGGTAAAAAGGTAGCTTTTGTTCATAATGCTAAAAAAGAAACTTCATACTTATTTGCAGACATAATTAATTTTGATTATAAAGACATTAATGAAGACAATAAACCAATCATTGTTGCAAATCTTGATGAAAATATTGGTCTTGAGAGAATCAGAGGTCATGCAAGAAGAATCAAGGAAGAATTGCCAATTGATATCGATTACATTACTGGTGGTCTTGATGAATATCCTATAACTGCTAATGCAGCAGCAGAATATCTAAAAGATAAAGATTTGGACTTACTTGTTGTATTTGGTGTTCCTCATGCATTTCCAATCGAAGATTTTGATGCAGAATCAGTTGCAATCACTGATGGGCCTCGTTTGGTAGGACCTTTAAGAGATTTAGGTTATAATCATGTTGTTGCAGAGCTTGATGCACACTCAAAAACTCTTGGAACTGATAAAATAGTATTTTCAGACTTTGGTGGAATGATTAGATCAGCTATTGGGTGGTTAGACGAATGATTACAATTATTGATTATAAAAGTGGAAACTTAAAAAGTATTTCAAATGGATTTAGAAAGATCGGTGCTGAATTTCAAATCACTGATGATAAAGAAGTAATCGCTAATAGTGATTATTTGGTTTTACCTGGTGTGGGTGCATTTGGAAGTGCAATGGAAAATTTAAGGCCCTTTGAAGATGTGATTTTTGAACATGTATCTGATGACAAACCATTTTTGGGAATTTGTCTTGGCCAACAGGTTTTAATGAGTTCAAGTGAAGAATCAGTTGGTGTTGACGGATTGGACTTATTTAAAGGACATGCAGAATTGTTGTCAGGGGATGTTAAGATACCACATATGGGATGGAATAAATTAAAAGTATGCAATGATTCTCCTATTTTGGAAGGTATTGATGGAGAGTATTTCTATTTTGTACACTCTTACCATGTTGTTCCTGATGATGAAAGCATTATTGCTGGAGTTTGTGAATACGGTGGCGATGTTGTAGCAAGTTTAAGTCAAAATAATTTATTTTCAACACAATTCCACCCAGAAAAAAGTGGTGTAGCGGGACTTAAGATTTTAAAGAATTTTACTAATTTGGAGTTATAAAAATGGATATTGAAGGATTTGTAAGAGCTAGAATTGACGATTATGATTACAATGATTTAGCAGATATTTTGGCTGTAAGAATAAGAGAATACAAAAAAATTTCAGAAGAAAACTCAGTTGAAATGGCAAAAGCAGTAATTGATGAAGTTTCAACAACCCTCAAATTACAGGAAAGTGATGATGAGTTTTTAAAAGAAATTGCTAACGTTAACAAAGCGGATGTTTTAATGGGTGAAATGGGAGTTGGATCTCGTGGAGCTGGAGATTTCTTCGTTCACAGAAAAATTGCAGAAATCGTTTCATCAACAAACACAGCATCACTCGTAAACCCATCAGAACAGGATGATGGTGGGGTTGTTAAAGCAAAAGCAAACAACGATGAAGTTTATATTACCACAGCAGTTGATGGAATTCATTCACGTCTAAGTGAATATCCATTTTTAGGTGGTTTTCACGTAACAAGAGCAACACTTAGAGATGTTTGTGTAATGGGTGCAGACCCTGTTGCAATTTTAAGTGATGTTCACTTGGCTGATGATGGGGATGTTGCTAAAATATTTGACTTTACTGCAGGTGTTGCAGCAGTATCTGAGCTTGTAGATGTTCCAATTGTGGCTGGAAGTACCTTACGTGTCGGTGGAGATATGGTTTTAGGAGATAGGTTTGTTTCAGCAGTTGGAAGTGTAGGTGTATCAAATCATCCTCCAACAGCAAGAAAAGGAGCAACTGATGGTGATGCGATTCTTTTAACTGAAGGTTCTGGTGGAGGAACAATCACAACTACTGCATTATACAATGGATTCTTTGATGTTGTATGGGATACAATGAATGTAAACTTCGTTCAAGCTTCCCATGCATTATTTGAAGCAGATCTAGTAAAAGACATTCACGCAATGACTGATGTAACCAACGGTGGTTTAAGAGGAGATGCACACGAAATCTCAAATACTACTGGTGTCGGTTTGGAATTCTACGAAAAAGAAATCAGACAAATGGTTGCACCAAATGTATTAAATATGCTTGAAACATTAAACATCGACCCACTTGGAGTTTCAACTGACTCATTGATGTTAATTGCACCTCCTGAAATCGTTGGAGATATTAAGAAAGCTGTTGGAAAATACGATGTTGCAATATCTGAAATTGGGGAAGTTAACACTTCTGGTGAACCAATATTAATTAAAGAAGATTCATCTGAAGAGAAACTCGTACCATTATTCAGAGAAGCTGCTTATACTAAAATCAAAAAATTAGTAGGAGATACAACTCCTGAAGACTTTGAAGAAATGAAAGAAAAAGTTCAAAGGGCTTCTGATGCAGCTATTGCTAAAAAAGAAAAAGTGATTAATCACATTCGTGCAAATTAATTTTTGCACACTTTACTATTTTTTTAATATTTTAAAATCCTATTTTCATTCATGTTAGATGAAAAAGGATATTTTTACATAATTGATGCTATTCTTGCAGTATTTTTACTTTTAACAGTATTTTTAGTTGTTAATGTTACAATATCAATTCCAAGTCCGGAATATGCATATGATTCTCATGAAATCAGAACGGCTCAGGATATTATGGAAATTCTAAGTGGAAAAGTGAATTTTACAGATGGTACTTTTATTGGTGATATTTCCAATATCTTAAAAGAAAATGAAAATTCAAAAGAATCAATTAGGAGTGTTTCTGAAATTTGTAAAAATAAATTTAATTGCTTTAATCTTACAAATTATAGGTTTAGTGAGAATAATATTTTAAATGGGAAAGTATTATCTTCTTCTGGTGATTATTCTAAATCTAATAAAGTTTCAGTAGCTACAAGAAATTATGATGATTATTCATATACTTTGTCTGTATGGTAATTATTAAATACTATTAAAATCATAAAATTATATGTTATCTTATTTTATTAGCCCTGGTGGTGTAGTTTGGATAACACATGGGACTGCGGATCCCATTCCCCGGGTTCAAATCCCGGCCAGGGCACTACATTTTTCCGTGATTATTATGTTAAATGCTAATACTTATGTTACATCTCAAAAAGGTATTGGTGGAACAATTAGAAACCAATATGAAGATTTTTACGTTGAAGAAATTCCTGAAATCATTCCTGATGGGGAAGGACCTAATGTTTATGTGTGGATTGAAAAATTAGGAAGAACCACATTGGATGTTGTTTTAGACATTGCTCGTGATTTACATATATCAAGAAAAAGAATGGGCTTTGCAGGAATGAAAGATAAAAAAGCTATCACTCGCCAATGGATTTGTATTGCAAATATGGATTCAGAAGAGCAATTTAAACAGGTTGAAGCTTTAGATATTTATAAAACTGATTTTTTAAAAGTTGTCCGTGGCCGTAAAAAACTTAGGATGGGTCAACTTAGAGGAAACAAGTTCAGAATTCTTGTTAAGGATTTGGATGATATTGAAAAAAGTGCTGATGTTGCAAATGAGGTTTTAGGAGAACTCCAAAAAACTGGTGTTCCTAACTACTTCGGTTGGCAAAGGTTTGGAAAACCAAGAACAATAACTCATTTGGTAGGTGAGGCATTGGTTGAAAATGACCTGGAAAAAGCTGTTGGTGTTTACATTGGTAATCCTCAGGATGATGAGTCTGAAGAAAACCAAAAGGCAAGACAAGCATATGATGACGGCAACCTTGAAGAAGCTCTTGATTTGATGGGTAAAGGCATGCGTTATGAAAAAATGATGCTTAAAGAATTAGTCAGAGCATCTAAAAAAGGTGAATTGACTGATAAAGCATATATGAATGCATTACATGCACTTCCAAAACCACTTCAAAGAATGTTTGTTCATGCTTATCAATCTTATTTATTTAATGAAGCTGTAAGTAAAAGAGTTGAAATGGGAATGGACAAATATATTGAAGGAGATATTATTATTGACACAGAAGAACATATTGTTCGTGATAAAACTCCTGAAGAATTCCAGGAATTGATTGATAACTTCCAAGCTAGTCCAACTTGCCCGTTATATGGTACAAAAGTTCCATTTGCAGGTGGTGAAGTCGGTAAAATGGAAGAGAATATATTGACTAATTATAATATTACAAAAGCAGATTTTGAAGTTCCAAAAATGCCACGTTTAGGAAGTCATGGTCTTAGAAGATCCATGAGATTCCAAGTATGGGATGCATCAGCTACTCCGACTGATGATGGTCTTTTATGTGAATTTTCAATTGATAAAGGTTCTTATGCTACTGCTGTTTTAAGAGAAGTAATGAAAAAAGATGTTATTTAAGTGATTTATATGATTTCATGTAGAAATATTGCAAAAGGAAAAGGAAAAGGGGAATTAATTGTATCATCTGAACCGATTAGTTTCCTTGGTGGTGTTGATCCGGAAACTGGAATTATAATCGACCCTACTCATGAATTAAAGGGAGAATGCATTAAGGATAAAGTTTTATTCATTCCTGGTGGAAAAGGTTCTACTGTGGGTTCTTATGTTATTTTCCAAATGATGAAAAACGATACTGCTCCAAATGCTATAATCTGCCTTAATGCAGAGCCTATTATTGCAACTGGGGCTATCATGTCTGATATTCCTATGGTTGACTCACCAGCTCAAACTAAAGATTTAACTACTGGAACCTTGGTTGAAGTTGATGGGGACAATGGAACAATTGAAATTTTATAGTGATTAAAATGCAAACTCTAATTGAAAATGTAAATATCATTAACCCAAATGATGAAGTAAAAAATCATCAGAATGTCCTGATTGAAGATAATTTAATTAAGGAAATCTCTTCTGATAAAACATCTACAAAAGATAATGTTAATGTCATTGATGGTGAAGATAATTACTTGCTTCCAGGTTTTATTGATTGTCATACTCATATCTTTGCAAAAGGATTCCACAAAGAAGAAAACATGGCGAATCCATTGGGTATTCATTTTTATAATGCAGTTCCTCATTCATTGCAGACAATCAATGCAGGTGTTACAACAATTAGGGATTGTGGACCTGCTGATTTAAGTTTTAAATTGGCTCAACAAAGAAAATTATTTACTGCTCCTAAAATTCACTTGTCAATAACTCCTCTTGTCATGACTGGAGGTCATTTTGATTTGCTTCTTCCGTCCGGATGGGATATGGAGATAATGTATCCCGGATTTCCAAAAGGAAGATGCGATGGTGTTGAAGAGGTATTGAAAAAGACTCGTGAAATAAAAAGGGCAGGTGCTGATTTTATTAAAGTAATGTGTAGTGGTGGAGTTTTAACAACAAACACTTCACCGGAATTTGCACAATTCAACAAAAAAGAATTAAAAACTATTGTTTGTGAAGCTAATGCAAACAACATGAAAGTTTCAGCACATTGTCATAGTTTAAAAGGAATAAACAACTGTATCAAAGCAGGATTTTCATCAATCGAACATGGAACATTCATTGATAGAAAAACAGCTTCCAAAATGGCTAAAAACAATGTAAGTTTAGTTCCAACACTTTTGGTTCATCAATTCTTGTACAAAAACGGTTTTCCTGCATGGGATAATTATGCAGCTGAAAAAACCGCAAAATTAAAAGAAATTGTTAAAGTTCACAAAGAAAACATCTCTGTTGCTTATGAAGAGGGAGTAAACATCTTGATGGGGACTGACAGTGGAGTTATTCCTCATGGACATAACCTGGAAGAATTGGTTCACTTGACTGATATTGGAATGAGTGAAGAAGAAGCAATAGCTAGTGGAACTGTCAAAGCAGCTAAATACTTAGGTTGTGAAAATCTTGGTCAAGTTAGTGAAAACTGCATTGCTGATTTAATTTTGGTCAATTCTAATCCGTTGGATGATGTTTCTATTTTAAGTGATAATGATAATATTTTAACTGTTATGCAAGATGGAATTGTGGTTAAATGAAATTAATTATTGATACTGATTTGTGTACTGCTTGTAAACTTTGTTCACAAGTATGTATTCGTGATAATATTGCTGTTGATGACTTTGCAGTTGAAATAGGTGATAACTGTTTTGAATGTGGACACTGTATGGCAGTATGTAAGGTCAGTGCAATTACTCTTAAAAGCTTTGAAGACCATAAAGATAAAATTCAGGATTATGATTCTAAAAATATTCCAGTTGAATATGATGATTTGCTTCAATTATTAAAGCAAAGAAGATCAATACGATGGTTTAAAAATAAGAAAATTGATAATGAAACATTTGATAAACTTTTTGAAGGAGCATATTATTCTCCATCTGCTCAAAACGAACAGGATGTCGAATTTGTAGTTGTCGATGAAAAACTTGATGACTTCATGAATCTTGTCTATGATATCATTAAAGTCGATGATGACAAATTTTTCAGAATCAAAGAGTTCGGTGAGTATCTAAAAGACAGTTCTACAAAGAAACTCCATCCATTATTGTGGGAAGGAAAACAACTTATCTTAACATTTTCAACAGATAAAACAAGTGCTGTTATTGCAAATACTCGTTTAGAATTACTTGCTTATTCTTTAGGTCTTGGTGGTTTTTATTCATTGTTTATTCTTAAAGCAGATGAGCTTGATCATAATAAATTAATGGAATTTTTCCCAAAAATTGATAAAAACAAACATATGTATTCTACTTTTATTATTGGCTATCCTAAAGTGAGATTCAGAAGGACAATTCCTCACAAAAATATCAATGTCACCTATTACTAACATAAAAGTGACAAAACCTTTATATGTTAGTTAAACTAATACTCGTTTTATAAAAGAAAAAAATATAACGAATGTGATTTAATGGCATATCTTAAAAGTATGGATTTGCCCATTGAAGGAATGCATTGTGCTTCTTGTGTATTAAGTGTAAATAAAACTTTTGGCAAAGTCGAAGGTGTAGAAGAAGTGGATGCTGATTTGGCGGCAAATAGATTACATATCACAATTAACCCTAAAAAAATTTCTTATGAAGAAATGGAAAGATTAGTTAAAAACTTAGGTTTTGAACTTCACTCTGATGAAATGACATTAAGAATTCAAGGTATGCATTGTGCATCTTGTACAATGAATGTTGAAAAATTCTTAATTAGAGTAGATGGTATTTTTGATGTTAAAGCAGATTTAACCTCTCAAACTGCTAAAATTAGATACGACTCATCTAAATTGGATATGAATGAAGTCGAAAAAGTAATCGAATCATTAGGTTTCGAACTTTTAGGTATTGAAGGTCAAACTGAAATAGATGAGGAAGCAATTTATCAACAAGATTTAAAAGACAAGCTCACAAGAATTATTGTTGGTGTAATTTTCACAGCAATTTTGATGGTTTTAATGTTTAGTGGATGGGATCCATTAATGGGACCTATTGCAAGTTTAAATCAAGCTACTGGTCTTCATATCTCAGCAATGGGATTACTTTCATTAATTGTAAGTATTGGACCGTTCATTTACATTTCATTACCTATCTTAAAAGCAGGATGGAATGGATTACGCAATAAAAACTTGAACATGGATGTAATGTATTCCATGGGTATTATGGTTGCTTATGTTTCAAGTATTCTTGGAACATTTGGTATTGTACTTGACCACACTTTCATGTTTTATGATTCTGCTGTAATGCTTCCAGCATTCTTGATGATTGGAAGATACTTAGAAGCAAGAGCTAAGAAAAGAACTTCTGATTCAATTAAAGAGTTAATCGGTCTTCAGCCAACTGTTGCAACTGCAATTGAAGTTGATGAAAACGGTGAGATCCTCTCTCAAAAAGAAGTATCTATTGCAGATATTGTATTAGATGATTTGTTACTTGTAAAACCTGGTGAAAAGATTCCTGTTGATGGAGATGTCGTTGGTGGGGAATCATATGTTGATGAATCAATGATTAATGGGGAACCAATTCCTAAAGTTAAAAAAGATGGAGAAGAAGTCTTTGCAGGTACTATCAATCAGGATGGTGTACTTTATACTAAAGCTAAAAAGATTGGAAAAGAAACTGTATTGTCCAATATTATTCGTTTGGTTGAAAAAGCACAATCCTCAAGACCTCCAGTTCAAAAATTTGCAAATACTATTGTTTCATACTTCATTCCAGTTATCTTAACAATAGCTATTGTTGTATTCATACTTTGGTACTTTGTATTCGGAGCAACTTTACTCTTCTCACTCACATGTTTGATTTCAATTTTAGTTGTTGCATGTCCATGTGCATTAGGTCTTGCAACTCCAACTGCAGTTACAGTAGGTGTTGGAAGAGCAGCTGAATTTGGTATTTTAATTAAAAATGGTGACACATTAGAAAATGCAGGTCAACTTGATGTTGCAGCATTCGATAAGACTGGAACTATTACTGAAGGAAAACCTGAAGTGGATGATGTAATTGCATACAACACTACTGATGAAGATTTGATCAAACTTGCAGCTAGTGTAGAGCAAAATTCAACTCACCCAATTGCAAAAGCTATTGTAAATAAAGCTAAAGATTTAGGTATTGAATTAGACCAGACTTCTGGATTTGAAAACATTACTGGTAAAGGTTTAAAAGCTGAACTTAACTCCAAAGAAGTTCTTGCAGGTAACTTAGCTTTAATGGAAGCGGAAAATGTGGATGTTTCATCTGATCTTGTAGATAAATATCATGAACTTGAAGAATTGTCAAAAACAATTATTTTCCTAGCTGAAGATAAAACTGTTAAAGGTATTTTAAGTTTATCTGATAAAATCAAAGAAAATTCAAAAAGAACAATTGAAGAATTGCATAAAATGGGTGTTGAAACCTATATGCTTACTGGGGACAACGAAGCTACTGCATTGAATGTGGCTCGTGAAGTTGGCATTGACAACGTAAAAGCTTGTGTTCTTCCTGAAAACAAATTAGAAATTGTTAAAGAAGCTCAAGCAAATGGTAGTAAAACTGTATTGTTTGTTGGAGATGGAATTAATGATGCTCCTGCACTTACACAAGCAGATATTGGTGTAGCTATGGGTAATGGTACTGATATTGCTATGGAAAGTGGGGATATTGTTGTAATGGAAGGTGACTTGGAAAATGTTGTTGCTGCAGTTCAATTCTCAAGAAAAGTAATGCGTAGAATCAAAGAAAACATTTTCTGGGCATTTGCATATAACTCAATATTGATTCCTATTGCTGCTGGTGTTTTATATCCTGCATTTGGAATTACATTTGAACCTGCATTAGCCGGTCTTGCAATGGCAATGAGTTCTGTAACTGTTATATCTCTTTCATTATTACTTAAGAGATATGTTCCTGAAATAAAAAGAAAAAGTAATAATTAAAATTAATTGATTTATATCAATTAATTCTATTTTTTTAAATTTTAAAACCATTCTTGTGATTTTTCAAGTAATTCATCAATAATGGTTGGTATAGATCCTGTATAAGTATGTGGATCCATTATTTTGTCAACGTCTTCTTGAGTTAAGTATTTTTTAACTTCTTCGTCTTCTAAAATTAACTCACCAAGTAATAATTTCTCTTTATTAGCTTTAATAGCGTTTTTCCTTACAATTCCGTAAGCAGTTTGTTTTCCCATTCCTGCACGGGTAAGTTCAGCCATTAATCTTTCAGCCATAACGAGTCCGTTGGTGAAGTTTAAGTTTCTTTCGATGTTCTCATCGTAGAATACGAGATTGCTCATTAATTTGATTGTTAAGTTTAAGATGTAATCAGTTAAAATACAACTTTCTGGGAACATGATTCTTTCACAAGAGGAGTTGGTTAAATCTCTTTCGTGCCAGAGTGGGTTGTTGTCTAAAGCTGCATTCACATATGATTTAACGATTCTTGCAACACCACAAATTCTTTCGGCAGTAATTGGGTTCATTTTGTGAGGCATAGTACTACTTCCAACTTGTTTTTCAGGATCGAAGTATTCGCCTAACTCCATGATTTCGGTTCTTTGTAAGCTTCTGATTTCAAGTCCGATTTTGTCTAAAGTACTTGCAATGTTAGCTAATACACTAATGAATTCCACGTGGTTGTCTCTTTGCACAACTTGGTTTGTAATTGTTGCTGCAGGCAATCCTAAGATTTCAGCAACTGTTTTATGAATTTCCCAACCTTGTTCGCCTAATGCTGCAGTAGTACCTACTGCACCATCCATCATTCCAACACATACATTTGATTCAGCATGTTCTAATCTGTCGTATTGTCTGTGGAGTTCATCTGCCCATAAAGCAAATTTCATTCCGTAGGTTGTTGGAAGTGCATGTTGTCCATGGGTACGTCCGATACAGACTTTCATTTTGTTTTCACTTGCTAAATCTAACATTATTTTTGTTAATCTTTCTAATTTTTCTTTTAATACAGTAATTGAATCTTTGATCAATAATGAATTTGAGCTGTCAACAATATCATTAGATGTTGCTCCGAAGTGAACGTATTCACCTGCACCATTTTCACAAACTTCTGTAATGGATTTGGATAATGCTGCAATATCGTGATTGGTTGCTGCTTCAATTTCTTTCATTCTTGCTAATTTAACATATTTTGTGTTAGCTTTTGCTGAAATTTCATCAGCTACGTCCTGAGGGATAATTCCGAGTTTTCCTTCAGCTTGAGCCAATGCAGATTCCACATCTAACATTCTTTGTAATTTATTTTCTTCTTCCCAAATATTTTTCATTTCAGGAGTCCCATATCTAAATTCAATAGGGTGTATAGCCATTTTATCATCTCACATAATAATTATGAATAACAATATAATATTTTCACTTTAAGATTATTATATTTAAGGTTTTGTTTAGGTAACATTTATATAGGTTTTAAATAAAGATTAATAAACGCTATTAATCGTATTTAATAAGTGATATATTTGGAAACAAAAATACGACAGTTGCGCCAAGAGAAAGGCATGACTCAACAAGAGCTTGCTGAATCTGTTGGGGTGACACGTCAGACAATAAATGCTTTAGAAAACGCTCGCTATAACCCTTCCTTATTATTATCCTATCATATTACTAAGATACTGGGTAAAACAGCGATTGAAGATGTTTTCGTCTTTAATGATGATGATTAATGTTAAATTTTATTAAAATATAACAATTGATTATGCTGGTCTATTGCTAAGTAGATTATGTAAGAAACAAATTTCATTTTTTTGATAATATGTCTTTATTCAATGAAAAACTTAATAATATTCAGTTAAAAGACTTATTACTACTTATTATTTTTATTTTAGTTATTAAACTATTTATGGATTATTTAAATTTAATTCAAATAGATTTAAGTTGGATTTATTTTGTTATAATTTTTTACTTTTTTATTAGATTTAGGGGATGTTTTTCAAGTTTTAAAGAAGATTTTTTAAAAATTTTCACTTTTGAATCACTGAAACTTGTTGTGGGTATTGTAATTTTGAATATTTTTGTATCTTATGGTTTACTTTATCTATCTGATTTCATTTTGCAGTTTATTCCATCTTTAAGTCCATTAATATTGTTTAATACTTTTAACTCTGTATTTGCTTTTGGAAGTTTTATAACAACTGTTATTCTTTCACCTATTGCAGAGGAATTAATATTTAGGGGTGTCTTATTAAATAAATTAAAATTAATTGTGCCAATGTCTTTTTCAATATTGATTTCGTCAATATTATTTGCATCTCTACATAGTTTTGGAGGAATTATTGCAGCATTCATTTTTGCTGTTTGCATGTCTATCCTGTATTTAAAAACAGACAATATTTTAGTTCCAATATTTGCTCACTTTTTGAATAATTTCATTGCTGAATGCATTGTCATTATCGATAAGAGTAATGTTTTATTTACTGACGTTAATGTTATGATGGTAATGTCTATCTTGGCTATCATTTCTGCAATTTTGATATTTATTGTAGTTAAAAATCAATGGAATGTATTAAATATTAATAAATTATAGAATATTTTTAAGGAGTTTTAGTATGGATTTAAGAAAAATAGGTATTCTTTTAATTTTTGTTGGAATTTTTGTTACAATCTTTTTCATAAATGATGATAAACTTTTTGTTCCTGCATTGACTGTAACTGTTTTAGGGTTTTTCATAACAGTTGTGGGTTTTGTTATTGAAATTAGAAAACAAAAAATCAAAAATGATCAATTGGAAAAAGATATTGGTTCTATTCTCCAACCATTGATTACCAAATATTCAAATCTCAATAAACAATATCGCAGAGATTTTGAAGGTGATAAGTATACTGAAAAAAGGCTTCAGTTAAATCGTGATTTGGAAAAGGAGATTACAGAAAAAATTCCATATCTTGAAAGTAGGGAAATTAAAAAAATAGTAATTCAGTTTAGCCAAGAACAGGATAAGATGAATTAATTTTTTTTAATAATATACACCAATGTACATTTTATTACAACAAGGATTTAAATAGTACATTATGCATAATAAATTATGAGAATGAAATATTGAGTGATAATATGTTTTCCCCAAGTTTAGATGAAGTAAAGGAAATTGGAAAAAATAAAGAATATAAAAGGATTCCAGTATCTTATGAATTGTTTTCAGATATTGCAACTCCTATAGAAGTTTTAAGAATTTTAAAAGGTATAAGTAACCATACTTACATGTTGGAAAGTGTTGAAGATTCAAAAAAATGGGGAAGATACAGTTTTTTAGGTTTTGATCCACTTTTAGAAGTTACCTGTCAGAATGGTGTTGTCAATGTCAGGGGAGATAAAGATTTCAATGAACTTAATGATGAAGAAGTAGTAATTGAAACTGATGCTCCAGGGGATGTAATCAAAGATTTGGTCAGAAAAAATAAGTCTCCAAAATTGGACTACTTGCCGCCGTTTACAGGAGGTTTTGTTGGATACTTTGCATATGATTACATCAAATATAGTGAACCTTCCCTTAATCTTGATGCTGAAAATCAGGATCAATTCAAAGATATGGACTTGATGTTATTTGATAAGGTTATTGCATTTGATAACTTCAAACAAAAAATTATTGTCATAACAAACATGAAAACTGATGATTTGGAAAATAATTATAATGATGCATGTGAAGAATTAAAAAAGATAGCTAATTTGATTAAAAATGGTAAAAAAGCAGAGATAAAACCACTTAAATTAAAATCAGAATTTACACCTGTATTTTCACGTGAAAAATACTGTGAGATGGTTGATAAAGCTAAAAATTATATTTATGAAGGAGATATATTTCAGGTTGTTCTTTCAAATAGGATTGAAGCGGACATATCTGGAAGTTTATTTGACACCTATAGAGTTTTAAGAACAACAAATCCTTCTCCTTACATGTTCTATTTCTCAAGTAATGATATTGAAATAGCAGGTGCTTCACCTGAAACATTAGTCAAATTAAATGACAATCAGTTATATACCTTCCCTCTTGCAGGAACAAGACCTCGTGGAAAAACTGAAGAAGAGGATTTAAGACTTGAAGAAGAATTGCTTTCAGATGAAAAAGAATTGGCTGAGCATAATATGTTAGTTGATTTGGGACGTAACGATATCGGAAGAATATCTGAAATAGGTTCTGTAAGTGTGGATAAATATTTATCAATTGAAAGATTTTCACATGTAATGCATATTGGATCTACTGTTAGCGGAATATTAAGAAGTGATTTGGATTCACTTGCAGCTATTGATTCAATTCTTCCTGCAGGAACTTTGTCCGGTGCTCCAAAATTAAGAGCTTGTGAAATTATCAACGAGCTTGAGGATAATAAAAGAGGAATTTATGGTGGGGCTATTGGATATGTTGATTTAAGTGGAAATATAGACACTTGTATCTCAATTAGAATTGCATTTGCACGTAACAACAAAGTTTTCATACGTTCCGGTGCAGGAATCGTTGCAGACAGTGTTCCGGATAAAGAGTTTGATGAATGTTTAAACAAAGCAGCAGCAGTAATTAATGCTTTAAAAATAGCTGATGGAGGAATTTTATGATTCTTTTAATAGATAATTACGATAGTTTTTCATATAACTTATTCCAATTGATTGGGGAGGTTAATGAAGATATTCAAGTTTACAGAAATGACAAAATAACCATTGAAGAAATAGAAAATTTAAATCCTGAAGCAATTATCTTATCTCCAGGTCCTGGAAAACCTGAAGACGCAGGAATTTGCATTGATGTAGTTAAAGCATTTCATGATAAAATACCAATCGTAGGTGTTTGTTTAGGTCATCAAGCAATATGTACTGCATTTGGTGGCAATGTTTCACATGCTAAAAGATTGATGCATGGTAAATCATCAAAGATTTCTTTGGATTATGATTTTTTATTCAAAGGATTACCTAATGAAATCACAGTCGGAAGATACCATTCCTTAAGTTTGAAGGAATATACTCTTCCAGATTGTTTGGAAATTATTTCAAAAGCTAAAGATGATGGCGAAGTCATGGCAGTCAAACATAAGGATTACAATGTTTATGGACTTCAGTTCCATCCAGAATCAATATTAACTCCAGATGGTTTAACAATTATGGAAAATTTTATGGAAAAAGTTGAAAGAGGGATATTATGATTAAAGAAGCAATTTTAAAAGTATATCAAAATCAAGATTTAACTTATGATGAAGCATATCAGACTATGGATGAAATCATGAGTGGTGAAGCAAGTGAAGTTCAAATGAGTGCTTACTTAACCGCCATGTCAATGAAAGGAGAAACAATTGAAGAAATTACTGCTTCTGCTGAAGCTATGAGGGCACATTGTGTAAAAATATTGGATGATAGGGAAGTTTTAGAAATTGTTGGAACTGGTGGTGATGGTTCAAACACATTTAACATATCTACTACTTCATCAATTGTAATCTCTGCAGCTGGAGTCCCTGTTGCAAAACATGGTAACAGATCAGCTTCAAGTAAATGTGGTGCAGCAGATGTTTTGGAAGCATTGGGTGTTAACATCTACATTGATCCTGAAAAAAGTATCAAATGCTTAGATGAAATCAATTTATGTTTCCTATTTGCTCAAAATTATCATTTATCAATGAAATATGTTGCTGGCATTAGAAAAGAACTTTCAATAAGGACAATATTCAATATTTTAGGTCCTCTAACAAATCCTGCTGGTGCTACTATGCAGGTATTGGGTGTTTATGAAAAAGACCTTGTTGAACCATTGATTGATGTTTTAAGGAATTTAGGTGTTACTTCAGCACTTTCCGTTTATGGGATGGATGGTATGGATGAAATCTCTGCTAGTGACAAGACCTTCGTATCAGAGCTCAAAGATGGTAAAACATTGTCTTATGAAATCTCACCAGAATACTTTGGCATGGAAGTAGCATCAAAAGAAGATCTTGTAGGTGGGGATGCTAGTGAAAATGCAGAAATCATATTATCTATCTTAAAAGGTGAAAAAGGACCAAGAAGAAATGCTGTTCTATTAAATTCTGCAGCTGGTTTGTATGTTGCAGGCAAAGTCGAGTCTTTAAGGGATGGTGTTGACCTTGCAGCTGAAATGATTGATTCTGGTAAAGCTTTAGAACAACTTGAAAAATTCATTGAATTTACAAATAGTTGATTATTATGTTGGATGAAATTGTCGAAAAAACAAAAGAAAGAGTTGAACAGGCTAAAAAATTAGTTCCTTTAGAAGACCTTAAGAAAGAAGTTTCAACAATGGAAATTAATGATGAATTCTCATTTAAAAAGGCTTTAAAAGAAGATGGAATTTCTATTATTGCGGAAGTTAAAAAAGCATCTCCTTCTAAAGGTTTAATTGCTGAAGATTTTGACTATGTTGCTATTGCAAAGGATTATGAACAGGCAGGAGCATCTGCAATTTCAGTCTTAACTGAACCTTTCTTTTTCATGGGGTCTGATGATTATTTGAGTGAAATTGCTGAAAATGTTTCAATTCCTCTTTTGAGAAAGGATTTCGTCGTTGACGAATATATGATATGGGAAGCTAAACTATTGGGTGCATCAGCTATTTTATTAATTGTTTCTGTACTTGATGTTGTTCAATTAAAGAAATATTTGGATTTAGCGCATAAATTAGGGCTTTCAGCTATTGTTGAGACTCATGATGGTGATGAAATCAGAAAAGCAATGATTGTTGGGGCTGAAATCATTGGTGTCAACAATAGAAATTTAAAAGATTTCACTGTTGATATTAATAATAGTATCAATCTACGTAGATGTGTAAGTGGGGATGTCGTGTTTATTTCAGAAAGTGGTATTAAAACAAAAGAAGATGTCACTAGATTAAAAGAAAATGATGTTGATGCTGTTTTAATCGGTGAAACTTTAATGAAAAGTGATGATAAAAAGTCTATGATTGCGGAGTTAAAAAATGGTTAAAGTTAAAATCTGTGGGCTTAAAAGATTAGAAGATATTGAATTGGTAAACAAATATAATCCTGATTACATAGGTTTTGTATTTGCTGATTCAAAAAGGAAGGTTTCACATGATTTGGCTTCTAAAATGAAAGATGAGTTAAATTCAGGAATTGTTTCTGTCGGTGTTTTTGTAAATGCATCTCAAGATGAAATATTGGATTTATATGATGATGGGATAATTGAAATTGCACAGCTTCATGGTAGTGAAAGTGAAGAGTATATAAAAGATTTAAAAGAAAAAACAAATAATAGGTTAAAAATTATTAATGCTATAGAAATGTCAAATGATGTTGACCTGTTAACATATGATCGATCACAAGCGGATTATCTGTTGCTTGATAGTGGCAAAGGGAGTGGAAAAACCTTTGACTGGCGGTTGATTAGAAATGATTTAAAAAAGGACTTTTTCTTGGCTGGTGGATTAAATAGTGAGAATGTAAAAGAAGCTATTTCTGAATTTAATCCATATGCTATTGATTTAAGTTCTAGCCTTGAAACTGATGGATTTAAAGATGAAAATAAGATTAAAGAACTTGTGGAGGTTATAAATTGAGTAAAGGAAGATATGGAGAATATGGTGGGCAATACATATCTGAAACATTGATGAATGAATTGATCTATTTGGAAGAACAATATAATCATTACATGAATGACCCAGATTTCGTAGAAGAACTCAATACTTTATTAAAAGAGTATGCAGGACGTCCATCCTTATTATATTATGCTGAAAGAATGACAAAAGACCTTGGTGGAGCTAAAATCTACTTAAAACGTGAAGATTTAAACCACACTGGGGCTCACAAGATTAATAATGTTTTAGGTCAGGTTTTACTTGCTAAAAAAATGGGAAAAACAAGAGTTATTGCTGAGACTGGTGCAGGTCAGCACGGTGTAGCTACAGCTACTGCAGCAGCACTATTGGATATGGAATGTGAAGTATTCATGGGTGAAGTGGATACTAAAAGACAAGCTTTAAACGTTTATAGAATGGAGCTTTTAGGAGCAAAAGTTCATCCTGTAAAATCCGGAACCAAAACATTGAAAGATGCTGTAAATGATGCATTCAGAGATTGGATTGCTCGTGTTCATGATACTAATTATGTAATCGGCTCAACTATGGGACCACATCCATTCCCAATGATGGTTCGTGATTTCCAAGCTGTAATCAGTGCTGAAGCACGTGAACAATTCCTGGAAAAAGAAGGAAGACTTCCAACTGCGGTTGTTGCATGTGTTGGTGGTGGAAGTAATTCAATAGGTGCATTCTACAATTTCATTGAAGATGAGGATGTCAGGTTAATCGGTTGTGAAGCTGGTGGAAAAGGTGTTGACACTCCTTATAATGCTGCTGCTTTAACTAAGGGTAAAATAGGAATATTCCATGGAATGAAATCAATCTTCAACCAGAGTCATTCCGGTCAAATTGCACCTGTATATTCAGTATCTGCAGGTCTTGACTATCCTGGAGTCGGCCCAGAACACGCTTACTTAAGAGATATTGGAAGAGCGGAATATGTTCCTGTAAATGATGAAGAAGCAGTAGATGCATTTGAATATCTAGCTAAAATGGAAGGAATTATTCCTGCTATTGAAAGTGCACATGCTGTCGCTCATGCTATGAAAATTGCTCCAGAGATGGATGAAGATGATATTATAATGATTTGTCTTTCAGGAAGAGGAGATAAGGATGTCAGATCAATTGCAGAATATAGGGGAGTTGAATTAAATGAGTAAAATAGCTAACGCATTTAAAAATGGAACTGCATTTATCGGTTTTTTAACTGCAGGAGATCCAACAATCGATAAAACTATTGAATATATCTTGGCTATGGAAGAGGCTGGCTGTGATTTAATTGAGATTGGTATTCCGTTCTCTGATCCTATGGCGGAAGGTGTTGTAATTCAAGATGCTAATGTACGTGCTTTAAAACATGATACAACTACTGATGATGTATTTGAAATGGTGAGAAGAGTTCGTGAAGTAACTGATATTCCATTGGTATTCTTAACTTATATCAACCCTGTTTTCTTCTATGGTTATGAAGAGTTCTTTAAGAAATGTGGTGAATTAGGAATCGACGGTATCATCTCACCGGATTTACCTTATGAAGAAAAAGGTGAAATTAAGGATATTGCTCTTAAGAATGATGTTGATGTCATCTCTTTAATTGCTCCAACTTCAAGTGAAAGAATCAAAATGATTGCTAATGATGCAACTGGATTTATTTATGTTGTATCTTCTTTAGGAGTTACTGGAATGCGTTCAGAAATTAAAACAGACTTGAATGCTATCTTATCTGATATTCGTGAAGTAACTGATTTGCCTTTGGCTGTTGGTTTTGGAATTAACACTCCACAACAAGCGGAAGATATTTCTAAAATTGCAGATGGTGTCATTGTGGGTAGTGCAATCGTAAAAATAATAGAAGAATATGGTGAAAATGCTAGTGAAGCTTTAAAAGAATATGTTTCAAGTATGAAAAATGCCTGCAATAAATAAAAAGATAAACTTATTATATATAAAAAACAAATATAATTACATTATTTATAAGAGGATTATTTATGTTTAAAGCAGAATTAAGTGATTCTAGTATTCTAAAAACCAGTTTTGATGCTATTTCATCCATTGTTGATGAAGTACAAATTCAAACTGACAGTGAGGGCATGAGATTAGATGCCTTAGATCGTAGTCACATAACTTTCGTACACTTAGAGCTTAAATCTAGTTTATTTGATGAATATATTTGTGATGTTCCTGAAAAAATTAACATTGATACTGATGAATTCATGAGAGTTCTCAAAAGAGCTAAATCACAAGATAGAGTTTTAATGTCTGTTGATGAAGGTAATTTCATTATTACTTTTGAAGGTGATGCAACAAGAACTTTCAAAATAAGATTAATTGATATGGAATATGATAATCCTGTTCCACCTCAAATTAGTCATCCAACAACCTTTAAAGTACGTTTCTCAATCTTAAAAGATTGTATCAATGATATTGATATCTTTTCAGATAAAATTGCTTTACAAGTTGATGAAGATTACTTTATTGCATCTGCTGATGGTGAATTTGGTGATGCAAGTATCAAATATCTCCACGGAGAAAATATCCAAGAACATGCAAAATCTTTATTCTCATTAGACAAGATTAGAGAAATGCTTAAAGCGGACAAATTTTCAGAGGAAGCTGAAATTAGTTTAGGTACTGACATGCCATTAAGTTTAACTCTTAACATGGTTACTGGTGACGGTAAACTCAGTTTCTTGCTTGCTCCTAGATTAGAAACAGATGAATAATTTTTCATTTGTTTATCCTTTTTTTATTTTTAAAAGACAACTTTAGAGATGATATTAAGTGGATCAGTTTTATCAAGAATTGCGTAAAATTCAAAAAAAAGAACGTAATAATGGTACTTTAGCTCGTGTAGAAGAAGATTTTTATGCAAGTATTCATGAATATTTGGATGAGCTAAGACAAGAAGCAATGAGAGATCCATTTTCTAATGTACATGGAATGCTTAAAGAGGCTCAAATTATTGCAACAGAGATTTGTGAAAGAAGAGAACATAAAATCACTGATGCTGCTGTTGTTAATATTCACAGGTCTTATCATTTATTTACTGGTAAGCCTAAATTTGATTTAATTGACACTACTCCTCTTAATTTGACTCCAGAAGAGGAAAAATTTTATTTTTCTTTAATTGATACCTTAAAAAACCATAGGGGAAATATTTCTTTAGAAAAATTATCTGATGATGAAGATAAAGTTATCAAACCTAAAGATGTTCAGACTAATACTTTGATTTCACCGGATGAAGTTAAACCTAAAGTTAGTGCAGTGATACCTAGCGATGAAGAACCTAAAGATGAAGTCTTGGAACGCTTGGATGAGATTAGTAGGGCAAAAGTAATTCCTCAAGAACCTCCAAAACCTAAAGTAGCTCCAGCTCCAAAACCTCCTGCGAAAAAAGCAGCTTATGGTAGTATTGAAGACAATCCTAATGCTTTTGATGAACAAGATGAATTCTATGACTTGGAATCTAAAAAATTAGCTAGGGATACAGAACTTGTTACAATGCTTGTTTTTGATGATGTTGGGTCTATTGTTGGTGTTGATGAAAAAATTTATGGTCCATTCAGACCTCAGGATTTGGTTACTCTTCCATTGATAAATGCAAAAATATTTTTCAAAAACAGAAAAGGTAGACAAGTCAAAATTTAACTATTTTCCATTACCTTTAAATAACTTAATAAATAGATATATCAATTGTATCTATTTGTGATAATAAAAAATTATATATTATATAATTTGGATTTTTGCTGTGTGTAGACTTGATGCGTTACAATACAGTTTTAATCTCTAGTTTTTTAATAAAAATATTAGATTTAGATAAATTCATAGATAGGTTTACAATGATTTATTAATTACGGTGAAAATATGAAAATACCAAAAGAAAAAAGAACTTACTGTCCTCACTGTAAAAAACACACTATGCACGAAGTTCACACTGCTAAAAAAAGAAAAGCTAGTGAATTAACCTGGGGACAAAGACAATTCAGACGTGTAACTGCTGGTTACAGAGGTTACCCAAGACCTTTACCTGCTGGAAACAAACCTGTTAAAAAATTAGATTTAAGACTCAAATGTAAAGAATGTGGTAAATCTCACATCAAACAATCTTTCAGAACAGGAAAACCTGAATTTGTAGCTAAATAGGTGATTAACATGGTTAGTAAAGGTAGAGGAAACTTTTTAAAAGTTAAATGTTTAGATTGTGACAACGAACAAGTAATCTTTGATCGTGCAGCTTCTGACGTAAAATGTATTATTTGTGGTAAAACTCTTGTCAAATCTCGCGGTGCTAAAGCTAAAATCACTGCACACATTGAAAAAGTTTTAAACTAGATTTCCTAGTTTAAACTTATTTTTTACTATTTTTTATAATTTTTATTAATGTTGGTGAGAATATGGTAAGAAAAAGTCAAGAATGGCCTGATGAAGGAGAACTTATTGTAGGTACTGTTTATAAAGTTCTCAATTATGGTGCATTCGCTAAATTAGAAGAATATCAAGGCAAAGAAGCTTTTATTCATATTTCTGAAGTGTCTTCTGGTTGGGTTAAAAATATCAGAGATCATGTAAGAGAAAATCAAAAAATTGTTTGTCGTGTTCTCAGAGTTAATCCTAAAAAAGGGCATGTTGATGCTTCCTTAAAAAGGATTCGTGAAGATCAAAGAACTAAAAAAATCCAACATTGGAAAATAGAGCAAAAAGCTGAAAAATTCTTAGAATTATCTGCAAAATCATTAGATAAAAGTTTAGATGATGCTTACGATGAAGTGGGTTATGAACTCATGGACATCTTCGGTGATGTTTATGGGGCATTTGAAACCGCTTCTGAAGAAGGTGCAGAATCCCTTACTGAAGAAGGAATTCCTCAAGATTGGGCTGATGCTATAACTGAAGTAGCTCAGAAAAACATTACTCCTCCTGAAGTTCACATTAGTGGTTATGTCGACATTGAAACTTTCGTACCAAATGGTGTTGAAATTATCATTGATGCTCTTAAGGCTGCTGAAGACAATGGGGATGAAGAGGAAGAAATTAAAGTCCAATGTGTAGGTGCTCCTAGATATAGGATTACTGTAAAATCTACTGATTATATCTTAGCTGAAAAAGCTCTTAAAGCTGCAGCTGATAGATGTATTGCAGTAGTTGAAGAATCTGAAGGTAATGGTTCTTTCCTAAGAGAGTTAGATAATTAGATTCTTATGAATATGAAAATGAATAAATGTCCGGAATGCGGAATTTATACTTTAAAAGATTCCTGCCCTAAATGTGGTGGGAAACTTAAAGTTATTTATCCTCCTAAGTTTTCTGTTGAGGATAAATATGGAAAATATCGTCGTATTTTAAAAAAGGAATCAATGAAGGGGTAATGTAAATGAATGCTGCTGAAATTAATATTTTAGAAGAAGTTGAACTCGAAAATCCTATTTTCATTGAAGCATTACCAGGCCTTGGACATGTCGGTAAATTAGCTGCAGACCATATGATTGATGAATTGGGAGCAACTAAATTTGCTGAAATTTATTCTCCAACTTTTCCACCTCAAGTTCTTATTAAAGAGGATGGAATCATAGGAAATATGCTCAATGAGTTATATTACTTAAAAGATGTTGGTGAAGACAAGTTAGATTTAATTATTCTTGTTGGTAACACACAAGCTTTATCTCCTGAAGGACAATATTTAATCTGTAAGGATATTTTAGATTTTGTTAAAGGTTATGGAATAAGCAGAATTTTCACTCTTGGTGGAATGGCTATCCCTCAGCCGGTTGAAAATCCAAAAGTTTATGGTGCTGCCACTAATGAAGCTAATATTGAGTTATTAAAAGAAGCTGATATTGATATCAGATCTAATGATGGTGGTATTGTTGGTGCTTCTGGTTTATTCTTGGGTTTAGGAGTTCGTCAAGGACTTGAAGGTATTTGCCTCATGGGTGAAACTCCAGGATATTTCATTGATGCTGAATCTGCTGAAGCTATTTTAAAAAAATTGTCATTATTACTTAATTTTGAAGTTAATACTGATAAATTAGATGAAAGAGCTGAAGAAACCAGACAAATGATTGCTAAGGCTCAACAAATGGAACAAGATTTAATTAATAAGGCTAATGCTGGAAATGCCGATGATTTAAGATATATTGGATAATTTCAATATATTATTTTTTTACTTTTTTTTATAAGTGCTATTGCACTAGTTTATTTACTCAAATTTTAATCTAATTAGAAAAATAAATATAATTTTAGTTTCTAACATTTAATCATGTTGGTAAATGCTGATTTTCATGTTCACAGTTGTTTTTCAATGGCTTCCTCAAAGGATATGCTAATAAAAAATATGGCTCCTAAGGCTAAATTAAAAGGTTTGAATCTTTTGGGAACAGGTGATGCTTTTCATCAGGGATGGCTTGATATTGTTGAAGAAAGCACAACTTATTTGGGGGATGGTATTTACAGTATGGATGATATGAATTTTGTCTTAACAACTGAAGTCGAGGGAAAAAATAGGATTCATCATTTAATCATTATACCAAATATTGATATTGCACGTGAATTATCAGATGTGATTCCATCTAAAAATAAGGGAATTGATGGAAGGCCGAAAACAAATTTGTCTGGTGTTGAACTTTTGGAATTGGTCCGTGAGTATGATTGTTTAATTGGCCCAGCACATGCATTTACACCTTGGACTGGAATGTATAAATCTAATGATAGTATTTATGATTGTTATGAGAAAAAAGTTGATTTTGTAGAGTTGGGTTTATCTGCAGATACATTCATGGCTGATAGGATATCTGAACTAAAGGATTTTCCATTTCTTACTAATTCTGATGCACATTCACCATGGCCACATAGGTTAGGTAGGGAGTTTAATCAAATAGACATTAAAGATATTTCATACTCATCAATTAAAAATGCATTTAAACATAATAAAATCAAAGCAAATTATGGTCTAGTTCCAAACTTGGGAAAATATCATATGACTGCATGTACAAAATGCTATAAATTAATCAATCCTGCAGTTGCTCGTGAAAATAAGATGAAATGTAGTTGTGGCGGAACAATTAAAAAAGGTGTTGATTATAGAATTTCTGAAATCGCAGATTATGATCATCCTAAACATCCAGATTTCAGACCTAAATATGTTCATTTGATGCCTTTGGCTGAAATAATAGCTACTGTTTATGATAAAGGTGTCACTACAAAAACAGTTCAGGGCAAATGGCAGAAATTAATTGATAAATTTAACACTGAAATTAATGTTCTTGTTGATGTTTCTATTAAAGATATTGAAAAAATAGATTCTGCAATTGCTCCTGCAATTAAATCATTTAGAAATGATGAACTTGATATTATTCCTGGTGGTGGGGGTAAATATGGGCAAATTTCTTTTAATAAACTAAAAAAGCAAGATTCACCTAAAATTGTTACTTTGGATAATTTTTAAAAAACGGACTTGGAGGGATTTGAACCCTCGATCTTAAGATTAGGAGTCTTACGCCCTTCCAGACTAGGCTACAAGCCCATTAAATATTATAAAATTAATTTAAATAAAATATTCTAGAAAAAAAGAGTATATTAAGAGCGGACCCGCCGGGATTTGAACCCGGGGTCTTCGGATTAGAAGTCCGACGCCCTATCCAGCTAGGCTACGGGCCCTCACATACAACAATAATAATTTTGTTAGTTTTATTATATATAGTTAACTATTTTTCGTATTCTTGATAAAAAATAAAAAAAGGAATAATTTAAAATTATCCTCTTCCAGTAGCACCAGTTGCATCATTTACGCTTATGGTATCTACTGCATTACCATTTGCATCATATACTGTAAAGTACCAGTATCCTCCGGAATATGATCCACTTCCTGCATAACATCCATCTTCCTCAATAGCACTACTTGCAATGCTTTTTGCTTCTGCTTGAGTTAAATGTGTTCCTGAACCTGATCCACTTCCTGAACCTGAGCCTGAGCCTGAGCCTGAGCCAGAACCTGATCCACTTCCTGAACCTGAGCTTGATCCACTGCTAGTTCCAGTTCCACTTCCAGCACCGGTTCCACTTCCTGAGCTTGAACCACTTGATCCTGAATCTGCACTTCCTGAACTAGATGAAGTTGTTGCTATGGTGTCTCCACTTCCATTTCCAGTAACGGTATTATTTCCTATTCCATTTCCAGCGTCATTGTCACTTGAGAACATACTGGTTAAGTCAGAAAAGATTGGATTATCGCTGTTGGTAATGCCATATGCTGCAACTGCTGCTGCAACACATAAAACGATAATGATTGAAATAATTATGTTTGCTTTATCCAATTTTTCCCCTCCTTTAAATTGAATATTAATTATAATAATATAATTTTTTTACATATTATATATATAGTTTTCTATATCTTTTTTTTAGGAGTACTTATTAATATTTGTTAATATATATAGTAACCGTTAGTTTCTAATTTCTATAATTGAGGTGACATATTTGAAAGATAGAGTAGTTATATCTCCTACAACTCGTCAAGAAGGCCATGCCGAATTAGTCATGGAAGTTGATGATGAGGGGATAGTTACAAAAGGTATGTATTTAAGTATTACTCCTGTAAGGGGTTTAGAAAAGATGGTTCTTGACAAAGCTCCAGAAACAGCTCCTGTTTTATGTCAAAGAATTTGTGGTGTTTGTCCAATCCCACATACTTTGGCTTCCGCAGAAGCAGTTGATATGGCATTAGGAATCGAAATTCCTAAAGACGCTAAATTGTTAAGAAAAGCTACCTTAGCAGCACACAACATTAACAGTGCAGCTATCCACCACTTCTTAATTGCAACTGACTTTGTACCTGAAAACTTATTTACCACTGCTGTTGACAGTGTAAGTAACATCAGAAAAACTGTACAATACGTTGTAGATATGATCGCTGGTGAAGGTATCCACCCATCTGATATTAGAGTTGGAGGAATGGCTAGAAACATCACTCCTTTCACTAAAGAAAGATTAGTTGAAAGAATGACTGCACTCAGACCTGCACTCGAAGAACATGTTGAATTAATCAAAGGCTTAGTAGCTGATAAAGGTTTACCTGCTGATTTAGGTGTAGTAGACAGACCTTTAATGGCAACTGATGCAACTTACGGTACCAACGATTTTGATATGGACGTTTTCTCAGAAGTTTTACCTGAAGCATGGTATGATGACCCTGAAATCGGTAAAAAAGCATGTTCTGTAATTCCATTAATCAATGGTGAAAATGTTGAAACCGGTCCTAGAGCAAGAATGGAAAAATTCGCAGGATTCAAAGACAAAGGTGTAATCGCACAACACGTAGCTCGTGCAGATGAAATGTTGAAAAACTACGACGCATGTATGGAAGCTTTAGATGCAATTAACCCTGCAGCTCCTGCAAACGTAAGTTATGATAAAAGAGGAACTGGAGAACTTGGTTTTGGTGTAATTGAAGGTCCTAGAGGAACCAACGTACACATGGCTAAAGTTGTCGAAGGAAAAACCAGATTCTACTCTGCTATCGTACCAACTACCTGGAACATCCCAACCATGGGACCTGCTACCGAAGGATTCCATCACGAATATGGACCACACGTTATCAGAGCATATGACCCTTGTTTATCATGTGCAACTCACGTAATGGTTCTTGATGATGAAGATAAATCCATTCTTAAAAATGAAATGGTGAGAATATAAATTGTGGAGGATAAATAATGCCTTATGATTCAGATATAATCGTTATTGGATGTGGTAATATCTTATTTAAAGATGATGGTTACGGTCCAATTGTTATTAATCTTTTACAAAAATATTTTGAGGATAAAAATGATTATTATGATCCCGCAGTTACAGAATATGTTGAAGAAGAATTTGATAAGGATGTTTTAAATCAAATCAAAGAAAAATTTGAAGATGTAACTTTGCCTAATAGTGTACAGTTTGTTGATGGAGGAACTGCAGCACCAATGAATTTCTTCCCTTTATACAAAGAGTATGATTGGAAAAAACTAATTGTTATTGATGTAGTTGAATCAAATGCTGAACCAGGTACTGTAGATATTTTTGACCCTAATGCTATGCAAGTTGGTAAATATGATAACCCTCATGGTATGACAGTCGAAGAACCTCTTCAAAAAATTTCTGAAAAATGTGAAGTTGTAATTGTTGGTTGTAAACCTGCTTCTATCCCAATACCTGACATCGATGTGGGTTTGTCTGAATCTGTAGAGAAGGCAATTCCTGAAGCTATTGATATTATTTTAAAAGAAATCGGGGTAAAATAATGTTTGATAAATTGAAAAAAGCTTTTGGTGGCTCTAATGCTGAAGAACCAAAAGTAGAGGAAAAAGTTGAAGAGGTAGCTCCTGTAGAAACCAAAGCACCTGCAGAAGAACCTAAAGCAGTTTCATCAAAACCACGTATTGGTTACATACACTTAAGTGGTTGTACTGGAGATGCAATGTCTTTAACCGAAAATTATGATATCTTATCCACAGTTTTAACTGATATGGTTGATATTGTATATGGACAAACTTTAGTTGACAAATGGATTCACGGAACTTATGCTGAAGAAATGCCTGAAATGGATTTATGTTTAATTGAAGGATCAGTTTGTTTACAAGATGAGCACAGTGTTCACGAACTCTTAGAAGCAAGGAAAAAATCCGGTTTAATTGCAGCATTCGGTTCTTGTGCTATTACTGGTTGTTTCACTACCTTTGCACGTGGTGGACAACAAGCTCAACCTAAACATGAATCTTTCTTACCTATTAGTTCATTAGTTAAAGTAGATGTAGCACTTCCTGGTTGTCCTGTAGCTCCTGAAATGATTGCAAAAACTGTAGTTGCTTTATGTGAAGGTAACTTAGATTACTTAAAACCTGCAATGGATTTAGCTGCATGTGACCAAGGATGTGGTTGTGACGTATTAACTAGCGTAGTCCGCCAAGGATTATGTACTGGTTGTGGAACTTGTGCTCTTGCTTGTCCAACTAGAGCAATGGGCTTTTCAGAAGGTAGGCCTAGCTGTGATAGGGACAGATGTATTAAATGTGGTTCCTGTTCAGTAATGTGTCCAAGAACATGGTTACCTGAAACTGAAATTAAAAAGGAAACAGGACTTTAGGAGGAATGGAAATGCCATTAGGTACTTATAAAGAAGCAATCTCAGCTAGATCTACTGAGAAAAAAATCTTAGATGTATCACAAGACGGAGGAATTGTATCTGCATTACTCTGTTACGCACTTGATGAAGGAATTATTGAAGGTGCAGTTGTAGCTGGAACTCCTGATGACGATTGGAGACCTGTCCCTACTGTAGTAACTTCTTCTGATGAAGTAATTGCTGCAGCTGGAACTAAATACTCCATGTCTCCTACTTTATCTGCTTTAAAAACAGCAACCCGTCAATACGGACTTGAAAAAGTTGGAGTTGTAGCAACACCATGTCAAACCCAAGGTTTAAGAAAAGCACAAGCTTACCCATTCACTAGATTTGTCGCTGGTAAAGTTAAATTAATCATCGGTATCTACTGTATGGAAAACTTCCCTATGGCTTCTCTTGACACTTTTGCTACTGCAAAATTAGGATTTGACAGCTTAACTGATGCTACTAAAATGGACATCGGTAAAGGTAAATTCTGGTTAACAAAAGACGGAGAAGACTCTGGTTTAAAAATTAAAGAAACCCACGGTTACGAACAAGCTGGATGTAACATTTGTAATGATTATGTTGCTGAATGGGCTGACGTATCTACCGGTTCTGTAGGATCTCCAGATGGATGGTCTACTGTTTTAACCAGAACTGAAGACGGTAACAGTATCTTTAAAGCTGCTGTGTCTGCTGGTTTAATTGAAACAAAACCAATGGATGAAGTAAAACCTGGTCTTCCGTTACTTGAAAAATTAGCTCAAGGTAAAAAAGACAAAAACAATGCAGAACGTGAAAGAAGAGCAAAAATGGGAGTTAAAATCCCTACAATTTATTAAATCTTCTTTCTTTTTTCTTTTTTTTAAGATAAATTTAATAAAAAAATAAGTTGAAGAAAATTAAATTTCTTCTAAATAGTTGTAACAGTACAACCTTCTTTTTCAATAATTACAGTATGTTCTTTTTGACTTACAAAACAGTTTTCTTTTTCACGAAGAGGTGCATAAGGATAAACTGCCATTGCTTCTGATAATTGTTTTAATGCGATATTTCCTTTTCTCTCACCGAACTCATCTGTAATCCATCTTCCTGAAAACGGAACATCTCTGTGGTTGTGTTGAATATATTTTAATACTCTTTGTGTACTTTTCATTCTAAATGGTTTGTTTGCCATATATGAGAAAATGTAATGTCCTGGTGCATCATTTACAATACCTTCACCGTTAGTTGCAAAAGGTTCAATTGCAATAGCCTGGCCTTCTTCTAAAACGTAATTGTCATGGTTGTCATAATTTGGAATGGATATTCCTGCGTGTAAATTGAATTGTTCTAAACTATGTCCGGTTAAATTGAATATTGGGTTTAAATGATATTCTGCAATTGCTTCATGGACTGCAGCACCAATTTTGGATACTTCGATGCCTGCTCTTGCTGTTGCTATTGCTGCTTCTAGGCCAGCTGCTGAAGCTTCAACTATTTCTTCATGCAAATTAATTTCGTCTTGGGTGTAATTTTCACTAATGTCTCCATCAGCTATGATTGTAATTGCTGAATCTGCAATACATCCATTAACCATTGCTCCTAAATCTAATTTCACCATATCTCCTGCTTTAAATGCAGTTTTATCTCCGACTGGTGATGTGTAGTGAGCAGCAATTTCATTTATGGATACATTACATGGAAATGCAATTTCAGCACCAGTTTTTAATATTTCACTTTCTACGTAGTTTACAAGATCTATAACTAATGCTCCATCGGTTATCATTTTTGAAGCTTCACTACGTATGTCTGAAACAATTTTTCCAGCTTTTATATAAGATTCTATCATATGTTATTACCTTCTTGAATATAATAATTAATTATTTAATAAATAAAATTTATATTTATATTTATATTAGTTTACTCTATAAATATACTTGGAGGTTAAAAAAATGGACACTTTTACTGCAATCCCTGATCAAATTTTTTATTTGATTATTTTAGTAATTGTTGCTATTGTTTTAATTGTTATTGTTTTCCAATGGAAAAAAGTTGCAGAATCAAGAAATTCAATTTTAATCCTTGAAAAAGAGATTGAACTCAAAAAAATGTCTATGGTAGAAAAAGACATTGAATCTAAAAGATTAATGGACAATCCAATTCCATTACCACAAGAGCAACAAGACAGTCTTTCAGCAATCAGACAGTCTACTACTGAAGTAAGAAGCAATGTTGGTTATCTTCATTCAGAAATCAATGAAAGATTGGCTAGACTTGAAGCTGAAACTGAACAAAGAAAATTAGAAAAAATGCTTAAAGAAATTGAAGCAAAAGAGAAAAAACTTAGCAAAATGAATAAATAGGTGGTAATATGGATGCTATTGAAGCAGTTGCAATATTAATTTTGGTTGTTGCGATTGTTATTTTAGTTTATTATTATTTACTAAACAGTCCATCCACTATGGATAAATTAAAAAGTATTGTTCCTGAAAGTGCTGATGCACATATGGATGAAGTTCTAGGCAAAAATAAAAAAGATGCTACTTCAGAATATGAAAATTTATCTAAAGAGGATATTTTGGACGATAAAGAAGAATCTGAATCAATGGGTAAAAGAATCAAAGTTAAATTAAGTGATATTGAAGGTTCTACTATCAATACCAGTGCATTTTCACATAAGCTTGATGCATTCTTGGACCAAAAAAGCGATCAATTAATTAAAGATTGGTCATTAGCTACAACAAATGATTTGGACAATCTTGAAGCTAAATTCAATGAAACCACTAATAATGTTGATAATTTGGAAAAAAGTTTCAATGAATTTAAACAATCATCTGAAGAATTCCAAAAGCTCACTGAGGAAAGATTGGGTGATTTGGATAAAAGAATAGAATCTTTGGAAAATAAATAATTTATTTTTTTAAAATAAATTTATTTTCTTTAATTTATTCTATTTTTCCGAAATCTTTATATAGTATGTTTATCATAAGATATAGTATAAACATATACTTGTTTTTATTCGTATAGCAGGGTGGGGTAGTCTGGTGATCCCGCGGGGCTCATAACCCCGAGATCCCTAGTTCAAATCTAGGCCCTGCTACTATTATTATAATTAATTATTTTTTCATGGCAAGTTAAAGACAGCTGCTGGTTTTTTATTAAACTAAGGAAACTCCGCCCATCGCACAATACTATGGCGTTGAAAAACGTATGCTGAGAGGCATGACACTGGAGCAGAAACGATACGTCTTTTAATGGTAGACTATGATATTTAATTGAGGACATTAAAAGAATAGGTGAAACGGCCATTCCATAGGATGCAAGAGCAAATTTGCCGATAATCTGTTGAGTAGGCAAGGTAGCACGCTAAGACGAATGCTGTATAAAACAGAAGGTGGGTTACTCTTAACAGGCCATGATTAATTAATTATATGTGCTTATTTTGAAAAGATTTAATTATTTTTATATTAATATTTTATTTTATGGAAAAAATTACCTATGATGATGTTGTTGAGTATAATTATCTGTTTACATTTGCACCTTCTTTTTTATTAGAAAGAATGGCTAAAAAGAATTCTAATTTAGTTAAAAAATTTAAATCAACAATTCAATCTTATATGGATAATTTGACAGATATTCAATGTGTTAAACTAAATGTCATATTGGATAGTGATGTTTCTGAATTGCAAGCGATTATGCAGGAAGCATATGAAAAAACTAATAAAAAACAATATAGAATTTTAGCTAATCCTAATTATAGTCAATTTATCGAGTTAAATCTCAATGAATTAAAAGGTATGGTTTAAAAAGTAAATTAGGACTATTGGTTAAATAGTCCATCTAAAAAGTCTGTTTCTGAAGTATCATTGGTGCTATTCATTACATCCGATACTTCAGTTTGGTAACTGTTAATGTCTCCTTGAACATTTTGTATTTGCTCAATACTGTCTGCAAGGTTTTCAATATCATTGTTTGAAAGGTTGATGTTGTAATTAATGGTAGTGTTATTGATTATATTTACGATAGTTTGATGATCTGTAATGTTTTCTTCTTTAACGGTTTCTTTTACATCGTCAACTAAGTTGGATAAGTCATCAGCACTAACATTTGATTCTTTTACAATTTCTGCTTGTGTGTAAATTTCGTTGTTTGCAGCTTCTTTAACAGTGTCTGGAATTTCAACATCAGTAGCAACTTCATATGAATTCATAATTCCTGCTAATGCAGATTCACCAGTTGCAGTTACTGGGCTTGTTACATATACATGTCCACTAGTAATTCCTGCTGATTTTAATGCAGATAAGTACATGTCACCAGTTATTGTGGTGATTTTTGATTTATCTACGGTAACTTTAAGGTTTTCGTTATCTCCTAAATCAACTAATGCTGATGAGAAAATTTGATTTGAATTATAATTTTTTCCAGTAATTGTACTTGAAATTTTATTTACCTCACTAGCAGTAATTATTTTTGAACTTACTCCTTTTAAATCTATATGTGCTTGATTTTCAAAGAATGAATCAACGATATTCTTGTAATCAGCATTATTTTTTGTAGTTTCACCATAGGTTAATACAACTTGATTGTCATTAGTTGAAAAACCTGCTGGTATAATCATTCCAATAATGATTATTGATAAAACAATCATAATAATACTATTTTTACGCATTAATGTCACCTCTTTTCTATTGGTACATTTTATTAGTAGGATTATATATTTAAATGTATCTTATTTGTGTTAACATATATATGAAAAGTATTAAGTTTATTTTAATTTTAATAAACTTTATATGTTTTCAAATTAAATTTAATAGTATAGTAGATTATTAAAATTGCTATGTAATCAATGTAAAAAGGGGGTGAAAATCACGAAAAAGTTAGACAATAGGTTATTATTTACATTATGCGTGTTAATTTTAATTTTATTCTCTGTAAGTTGTGTTTCAGCACAGGATAATGAAACTGCGTCTGATTTAATATCAGTTCCTGCAGATTCTGTGGATGTTGATCAAGTTCAAAGTTCACAGGTTGATGAGCCTGTGTTGGAAGCGACTGACAATGCAATTAAAATTATTAATGTTAAGCATCATTATAATGAGACTGCCAATACTTGGGATGAAGAGGGTTATGCTTTAAAAGATGCAACAGTTAAGTTGTATGATTCAAATAATAATTTAGTTTCAACACATAAGACTGATTCAAAAGGTTCTGTTGTAATTAAAAACTTAAAATCAACAAAATATCATGTTGAAGTCAGTTATGCTGATTATGAAACTCAATCTTCAGGAATTCTTGATTTTACTAAAAAATCAGGTACTTTGGAAGGTTCATTTGATTTCATTCCGGACATTTTGCTGTTAGTTGATTATACTTCTCATAAGGAAAAAATCAATGTTTTAATGAATATGTCCAAACGTGTTGCATATATTGATGTTAGAAACTATGATTCATCTAGGGAATGGTTGGTTGAAAATGCAAAGTTCATTCATATTGACATGTTTGCTGAAGGTTCATATACTGCATTTACTGCTGAAAAACTAAAGCAGTTGCTTGCAGTTGCTCCGGCTAATGCAAATTATAATGTTGCATATACATTTGGTGTTTATAGTGATAGTATTTTAAATTCAACAGGTTTGCACATTGTTGGTGCAAGTTCAAATAACAATACGTATCATACAATTGAAAATACATATATTGGATCATATTTCCAGGCTGAAGATATTAATTCATCTGATGTTTTGTATCATAATATGGAAAATTACTTGAAATATGTTTATTATTTGATTAATCCGTCAAAATACGAAAATCCTACTCTTGACGATGCTAATGCTCCTCAAATGGGTGCTGAATGTGGTTTTTATCATCCAGATTTAGGTGTTTATACAATATCACCAGAAGGTAGTTTAATTAATCAATGGATTAAGAAAAATCCTGGTTATAATTGTGATGGAAAAGGTAGTTTAAATTGGATGGTTCAAGACTATTCTGACTGGTTTGAAGAGGTTTTAGATCCTACTTCATTATTTGAACAGTTTGAATATGCTTTTATCGAAAAATTCGATCCAGATACAAAATTCATAGCTATCGTTACTTATTATTGTGGTGGAGACGTAGTTGATTCCTTGATTAGAGGTTTTGAGGATGTTGGTAGGCCTGCATTTAATATTTTTAAATTTTCTACAAACCCTTCAATGTCTTCAATATTGAATAAAATTAACAATATCTCAAAAGTAGGAATCTCTTCTATGGTTTCATTATATAGTTGGTCTTTAAGTTATGCTAATGGTACTGCAGAAAGCGATTTATCTGATATTGATGTGGAAATCCTTAAAGGAGTAAATGAAATTTCACAATCCAGTTATGAAAGTACACTTGGGCCTCAAACAGAATGGACATATTCTGTAACTTATCCAAGTTTTGAAGGAGTATTCAGTCCGGTTATTTTATCCTATGTTGATGATAATGGGAAAGTTCATGTTATTCAATCTGGTGTGGATAAGATGGTTCAGCTCAGCAGTAAATGGGCTGATTTAAAGGATTTGGAGAACTCTGAAAAGGTAATTGTTATAGTCCTCTACAACTATCCTGCAGGTAAGGCGGAAATTGGTGCATCTTATTTGGATGTAGTGCAAAGTACTTATGATTTGATTCTCAAGTTATATGAAGCAGGTTATACTACTTGCAATATCAGTGAATTGATGAATATAACAGAGTTCAGTGATTTGCTATTTGATAATGGCAACAAAGGTTCATGGGCTGGAGGTGTTCTTAAGGAATATGTTGAAAGAAATTGGGATAGTCTTGTTGAACATCATCAATTAATATCAATGGATGATTTCATTAACTTGACTGATGATCTTTCTGACAGTTTATATGAGCAAATGGTTACTCAATGGGGTGCCGGTTTAGGTAAATGTATGGTTTATACTGCTGATGATGGTCAACAATATTTAGTTATCCCAGGTTTCTGGTTAGGTAATATTTTCATTACATATCAGCCAAGTAGAGGTTGGGAAGAAGCTAATGTTACAGAAGTTGTTGAAGATTATCATGATTTGACCTTGGCTCCTCATCAACAGTATGTTGCATTCTATGAATGGTTGGATAAGGTTGCTGGTGTAAATGCAATTGTAAGTATGGGAACTCACGGAACATTGGAGTGGTTACCTGGTAAAACTTTAGGTGTTGGTGAAGGTGATTGGTCATTTGAATTAACCAAGATTCCAACAATATATCCATATATTGTATCTAACCCTGGAGAAGCTATGGTTGCAAGAGATAGAAGTTCTGCAATGGTTATTACTCACATGACTCCAGCTATTGTAAATTCAGAGTTATATGGTAACTATTCTGTATTGAATAATTATATTACTTCTTACAAGGATCAAATGAAACTTAATGTAACTTCCAATGCGGAAGTGTACAGGGAAAAAATTCTTAAATTGGCTCCATCATTAGGTTTTAGGAATATGTCTGAAGGTGAATCCTTTGATGACTGGTTGGATGAATTGCATCTTTATCTTGAAAACATGGCTGATGATTTCATTACATATGGTTTGCATACTTTAGGTAAGGTTTTAACTGGTGATGAATTGTCTGGTGAAGTTGTTACAATTGTAACTTCTCAAACTAAAATCTATAATCAAATCATGGAATTCCTATATCCTGAACTCAAAGGCAAGGATTTCTATAGTGATATTCAATCAGATGTAAACTATTTAACTGAACGTCATGCAATTGAGGCTTTCATGCAGAATATTGCTGATGAATTAGTCAATGGATCTTCTGTTGATGAATTGGCTGATAAATTGGGAATTGATAAGAATAGTTCTTTATATAATTCAATAAGTTATGCTGCACAGGTTATTGTAAACATCCAGAACAACAATGAATGGAATGCAATTCTCACTGCATTGTCTGGTGGTTATGTTGAAGCTGGTTTACTTGCAGATCCAGCATATGGAGATTCTATTCCTACTGGATATGATGGATATGCATCTGACTCAACAAAAATGCCTTCTAAAGCAGCTTATGAATCTGCAGTTAAAATTGTGGACTTGTTGCTTTCAGAATATTATGAAGAACATGGTGAATGGCCTGAAATGACTGCATTGATCTTGTGGGGTACTGAAATTTCAAGAACTGAAGGAATTGGTATTGCTGAGTTCTTATATCTCTTAGGATGTCAACCAGTATGGTCTGAAAATGGAAAAGTTATTGGTGTTGAATTACTTCCTTTGGAAAATTTAACAGTGACCTTAAGTAATGGTTCTGTAGTCAACAGACCTAGAATTGATGTATATGCAAGTACTGTAACCAGTAATAAAGATTGGATAACTTGGATGGTGACTGCTACAAGATTGGCTGCAAATGCTAATGAGACAGAAGAGGATAATTATGTTATAAAACATTATAATGAAAATCCTACACTAGACAGGATATTTGGTCTTTCAGGTAATGTTCTTGAGGGAACTGGTATGAGTACTCTTATTCCAAGTACTTCTGAATGGAATATTTCAACTGTTAATGAAGTTGGAATGAACACTTATTTGGATACAGTTTCATTTGCGTGGACTATTGATGAAGATGGTAATATTCAAATCAGTAAACAAAAAGATACCTATGAGTATCTCCTTAAAAAGACAGATTTAATTACTCAAAACCTTGACAGTACATGGAGAATTTTAGATTCTGATGATTACTATGATTGGTTTGGTGGATTATACAATGCTGCTTCAATTTTGAGGGAAAGAGATGGTTTAAGTAGGCCTGACACTTCATTTGTAGATATACGTGACAAAAACAGATATGTTGCTAGATCATATGAGGATGAAATGGAGTTTGAACTTAGAACAACTCTTTTAAATCCAAAATATCTGGAACCTCTTAAAGGAACTGCTGCAGGTATGAACTGGATTGCATCTAGAATGCAGAATACATTTGGTTTATTGACTGTAAGTAACAATAAGTTAAATACTGAATTGGGAAATCAAATGACTGATACTTTATTAGGTTTGCAGAGTAGTGTTACCAGTGCAAGTACTTCTGTAGGTTTGCAGTCTTCTCTTGCGCACATGTTTTATCTTGGAACTCAAGGTACTTGGGCTGCAGACAGCAAAACACTTCAAAAGATTGCAGACGCATATATGCAACAAGTTCTTCAATATGGTGTTGCATGTTGTCACCACACTTGTAAGAATTTAGATTTTAATATGAAAATTATTCAAGCAAGTTCTTTGACTGCTGCTCAAAAAGCACAGTTTGCAAAGATATTGGCTGAAGCTACAAACACTGATCCGTTGTATGAAATGGATGAAAAGGATTCCACAACTGATGATAATAAAAATGCACAGGAATTGGGCAATGGAACTAATGCTGAAAAACAATCAAGTAGTAGTTCTGGTGGTAAAACATCTGCAGGTCAAGATGCATCCCAAACAGGTGATGCAAAATCTGCTTCACAATCTGATGCTTCAAGTTCTTCATCAGGAGAATCTGGTGCTAATGCATATGAATTATCTCAACAATCTGCTTCAAAATCCGCAGCTTCATCTGAATCCAGTATGCCAATATTTGTTATAATTGCTATTATTATATTAATTGCAATTTTCTTGGTTGGATACGTTAGAGATCAAAAAGACGAAGATTATGATGATTATTAATTTAATCATCAACTTTTTTTATTTTAGAAATTTTTAAATATACTTTAATTATAAAAGTATTAGTGTATTAGATTATTTTTAAAGTTAACTTAAATTTAGCTTTAAAATATAATTGAATTTAATGTGATTGAGGTATATTGAATGGTTAAAAAAATTAATTTTTTATTAGTTTTATTATTACTTATTTTTATTTCAATGGCTAGTGTATGTGCTAGTGATGATTTAAATGAAACTGTAAGTAGTAATGATGCTATTTTAGATAATTCATTATCTGATGAAGTATTATTTTCTTCTGATGGTGATTTATTAAGTGAACCTGTTACATATGAGATAAGTTCGGATGATTATTCCACTTATTTTAGTAGTAATGGAAATCTAATTTCTTCCAAGGTTAATTCTGGGGATACAATCAAATTAACTGGAGATTGGAATAATAAGGAATTTAAGTTTAATAAAACTGTAAATGTTGTTTATTCTGGATCTAAAACCATGAAAAATTGTATTTTTACATTTACTAATGGTGCTAATGGAAGTTCTATTGTTGGTTTGAAAATTGCCAATAATAAAGATTATAATTATGGAATCTTTTTGAATGGTGTAATAAATTGTACTGTAAAAGATTGTTTCATTAATAATACTGGAATGTCTTCCTATGCGATTTGTATAGCTAATGAAGCAAATTACAACAACATAACAAATAATGTTTTTAACACTTATGGTATAACTTATGGTCAGGGAACCCGATCCACATCTCCTGTTCTCTTGTGTGGTGCTCATCATAATTACATTGCAAACAATCAAATCAGTTGTGATGATGCAAATGCAATATATTTGTCCAAATTTGATGGAGGTCCTTTGAAAGGTGGTGTTTCCAATTATAATTTAATTTACAATAATACTATAAAATATAATGTATTGCCAACTTCATGGGCTTATGGTATTCAAGTTATGGGTGGAAATAACAAAATTGATTCTAACATTGTCATTGGTGCATTTAGAGGTATTGCAACTACTGATGGTAATTATAATGAAATAATTAACAATAAAATTGTAAATGTCACTGGTGCTGATTACAATAATCCTAATGTTGTATCTGGAGGAGAATTTGCAATTGTCGGTTCTTCATATTCAATAATAGCAAACAACACAATTGTAAATGCAAATGTTCTTTCAGGTTTTGCCGGAATTTATGCTGGAACTAACGTTGTTGTTGAAAATAATTCTATTGAGATTATATCTTCAGGATATGGTATTCAGGCTGCTGGAAATAATGTTACTATTAAAAACAATAATGTAAGTACTAATTTAGGAGCCGGAGTTTTCTTGAAAGGCAATTTTGTTGAATTGCATGTAATTGGTAACAATATTACAAGTAATTCTGGTGTGGGTGTTTTAATAACAAAAGAAAGTGCTAAGAAAATGCCTGGAAATGTAACTATTGTTGATAATTATATTGCAACTGGAAACTCATATGCAATTAATGCGGGCGATATTGATTCATCAACTGAAAATACTATTGAAGATAATGAGATTCCTAAAGGTAAGGGTAATGTAGTAACTCCGGAAGGTACTTATGACCCATCAAAACCTAAATATATATTCAATGGTGCTGTGTATACAGTAACTCCAGAAAATTATAATGATTACTTCGATGTTGGAGGTACATTAAATCCTTCAGTTAAGAATGGTGATATTTTATCATTTGAAGGGAATTTCATAAATCTTGGTGTAATCTATGTTAATGCGGCTATTAAATTAACTGGAAGTAATCCAACATTCACCAATACAACATTCAGATTGTCAGATGGTGTTTGGATTGAAAATTTCACTATTAAAAATAAAAATTCCGAAAGAATTAATGCATGGGGAATTCTTGTTTACAATACTTGTGGTGCAAAAATTTTAAATTGTACTATTGATGTGACAGATCCAAATGCTGCTTATGCAATTTATGTTGTTGAATCCAGTGATGTGGATGTCATAAACAATACATTGACTTCAAGCGGTAATTATTTAACTTACACATTGCTTGCAATATCTGTTGAAGACTGTAATTTCATCAACAATACAATTTATACTGTGGGAACTGGTATTGAACATGGATTTGAAAGCAATCATTGTGTAGATGGTAATTCTACCTGTGTGGATGGAAACACTAACTGTGCCGATGGAAATACAGTATGTACTGATGGTAGTTGTGTGGATGGTTCTTCTTGTGTTGGTGGGGATTCTGTTTGTACTGATGGTAGTACTAACTGTGCTGATGGCAATTCAGTTTGTGCAGATGGGTCAGTATGTACAAGTGGAAATACAATAACTGGAAACCATGTTTTAAGGGAAGTATACAGGACTTATGGTATATTGATGACTTATTCATCTGGATGTAATGTTTCTGGAAACAAAGTAAATGTCACATCTAAATTAAGTAAAACTGCAAGTTCAACCAATTCTTCTGTTAGTGGTCATAATAACTTGTCAACAAACTCTGTTGTAGGTATTGATTTATATTATGATAGTCACAATAATGTATTTTCAAATAATGAAGTTTACATAAAAGCTAATGATACTTATATTTATGGAATGGGTGTTTTAGGATATTACACTGGTCATGATGCTCCTGAAGGTCAAGGTGCAACTGATAATCAATTTATTAATAATAAAATAGTTTTAGAAGGAACATATTTTGTCCAAGGTTTGGTCATTGGCGACTCATCTGAAAGTACAATAATTATTGGTAATGATGTCAGTGCAAAATCTATGAATTATTCATATGGTATTAATTTAGAAATGTCTCAAAATTCAACTATTAAAGATAATGCTTTCACATTAAATTCAGATATTGTTTATGGACTTGAAGCATTCACTTCTAACAATAATATTATTAATGGAAATAAATTTGACATAAAAGCTAAACAAGCGTATGGTATGGTACTTTCCAATGCGGAAAATAACATTATTTTGGAAAATATTATCATGAATAATGTAACTGGTGAAAAGATAACATATAGGATTTATGATTCTGTTGGTAGTGGTGTTGCTGCTGTTTACATTAAATCCAAGTCTTTGAATAATGTGATTAGATGTAATAATTTCACTTCAGTAAAAGGTTATGCAGTGCTTGTTGATGATTTGGCAGTTAATAATGAAATTGCGGATAATTATCTGATGTCTGAAAAAGGCAGTGGAAATGCAGCTATCAATAATTCAGACAGTAATAACATTAATGGTAATTATGTTTATGTGTTTAATGGTTCATTTGATGAAGTGTCTAGTAAATATTTAGATACTGTAAATATTACTGTAAATGTTGATGTTGATGGTGCATTGGTCAAGTTTTACATTGGTGATGAGGAAATTGGAAGTACAATTTCTTCAAATGGTGTTGCAACATTAAAATATAAATTGGGTTCTGATTTTGATCCGGCTACTTACAAAGTGAATGCAATAATTACTAAGGATAACTATTTATCTAATGAGTTATCTTCTACTTTATATGTTGGAGAAGGCTCTTTGGATGTTACTTTTAATGATGTGTCTGCATATATTGGAAATAAAGGTAAATTCATAGCTACTGTAAAAGATGCTGATGGAAATCCTATATCTGGAATTACAGTCAAATTTTACAAATTCCAAGGTAGATATGTTTATGTGGGAATGGCAAAAACAGATAAAAATGGTGTAGCTACACTTAATGCAGAAGTACCTACTACAATTGGCAGTTATAAAATGCTTGCCAACATTTCAGATGACTCCAATACTTTTGAATCTTCAAGTAAAGAATCTAGTTTGACTGTAACCTATAAACCGGCAATTACTCTTTATAAAACCAGTTCGGTTTATTATGGAAACACAATCAAGTATAAAGTTCGCATTAAAGATGATACCGGTAAATATGCTGTTGCAGGTAAAATTGTAACTATTAAAGTAAATGGCAAATCTTACAGTGTTAAAACAGATAAGGGTGGTTATGCATACAAGTCTATTGCACTTAAAGCAGGATCTTACACTGTATCTGTCCAATATAAAGGAATCTCTTCATCAAGTAAGATAACTTTCAAGCCAATTTTGATAGCTAAAAGCATTACTAAAAAGAAAGCTAAAACAATTAAGTTTTCTGTTAAATTAGTTAATAAATACGGTAAAATCTTAAAATACAAAAAAGTCACCTTCAAGTTCAAAGGCAAAAAATACACAGCTAAAACCAATAAGTACGGTTATGCTACTGTATCTCTTAAAAACTTGAAAGTTGGCAAGTATGCTATTACATCAACTTATGGTGGATGTACAGTTTCAAATAAAATAACTATAAAAAAATAAAGGTTTCATCCTTTATTTTAACTTTTTTTCAAAAATAATTTAATAACTTTTAAATATACTTAAATATAAATCATTATTTGTAGTCAATTAAATTAAAGTTTATATCAAATAATTTAGACTATTAGTATAATTTAATATTTTTTAAATGAGGTGGAATTATTAAAGGGAAAAGGTTTTTCGTCTCTTTGATTTTACTTTCAGTAATCTTGTTGTCTGTTGGCGCTGCTTTTGCGGTGTCTGATGATAATAGTACTATGGCTGTCGATGAGGCGATTCAAGATGATAATGCTCTAGCAATTGATCCTGATGATTCTAGTTTATCAGATGATTCAATTCCGGAAACACAATCTAGTGTAGTAACAAAAGACACATTCCATGATTATTTTGATGAGTCTGGAACTTTAAAAGATGATGTTTCTAGTGATGAATTGATATTTGAAGGAGATTTTACTGGACTTGATGTTAGTTATATGACAATTGGTAAATCTATTAAATTATCTGGTAAT
This sequence comes from Methanobrevibacter sp., assembly GCA_022775905.1. Taxonomy (NCBI): domain Archaea; kingdom Methanobacteriati; phylum Methanobacteriota; class Methanobacteria; order Methanobacteriales; family Methanobacteriaceae; genus Methanobrevibacter; species Methanobrevibacter sp. The sequence continues at coordinate 240,784 of JALFJX010000009.1, read as the reverse complement.
AATGTTGCACTTAATGGTGTTTCTTTTGCTGTTATTGCAGATAATGTTGTAATTGATGGATTCAACCTTATTCATTCTGATTATAGTATATTTACTGTTTATGGTGTATCTGGTGTAACTTTATCAAATAACTTAATTAATTTTAAGACACTTGAGGGAAATGAGGGTTATGCTATTCATGCTGATACAGTATGTGACTTGAAAATTTTAAACAATACAATAAATTATGTTGGAAACACTGATGGTACTGTTGTAAACAATGCTATCCGTGTAACTGGTGATGAAGATTCAGAAATTACTTCTACAAACATTGTTGTTGATGGTAATGTATTCAATATAGAAATTCCTTCTGTTGTTGTAGGTTATGACCCTGAAACTTGGGCAACAAAAGCTCTCTCTGAAGGTATTGTATTTTATTACTGTGATGGTGTTAAATTCACAAACAATCGTGTTGACTTGAAATATAATAGTGCAAAAGGTTCTTATGATACTATATATGCAGTAAGTGTAAGGGGAAATGCTTATAACTTCGAATCAGAAAATCCTATTGTTTCTTCTAATGTTGAAATTTTCAACAACACAATAACTGCTGCTGGTCACAATTATATTTATGCGCTTTTCGTATCTGCTGAAGATTTCAATGTTTCATACAATGTAATCAATGCAACTTCTGATGTTTACTATGCTAATGCAATTACAATTGATGGTCCTGCATCTGAAGGTATGATAAATAATAACTTTATTGTTGTTAATTCCCCAAAATGTGCTTATGGTGTTTATTCTTACCAATACAATGGTGCAATTCAAGATATTTCTTATGTAAATAACACAATCATAGGTAACTCTTATGCTGTCTGCGGTATGGAAATATTCGAGGATAATCCTTATATTGAAAACAATGTAATTTCAGTAGTGGGTAACTATTCTACAGGTATTGTTGCAGGTATGAAAAAAAATGGTACTATTTCTAATAATTATATAGTTGCTACTGGATCCAATAATGGTACAGATCCTACTGGGGATCCTTTACTTCCATATAATTCTGTAGCTGTTAAGGTTAAAGGTAATACATCAATTAGAAATAATAGAATTGAATCTACTGGTATTGGTATTAATCTTGTAAAAGAAGGTGCTGTAACTATTGAAAACAACATTATTGATGTTAATAATTTTGGTGCTGTTGAAAGTTATGCAATCTATTCTGAAATCGGAAATTTAACTATTTTAAACAATGAAATCAAATTTACTGGAAATACAACTGGTGCTGTCGTTAACAATGCAATTTTTGTAACTGGTGATGATGATAAACAGAAAGCTGCTAAAAATATTGTTGTTAAAAATAATACTTTTGACATTAAATTGCCTTCTGTTGCTGTAGGTTATGACCCAGATACTTGGGCTTCTACTGTCATGTCTGAAGGTATCGTTTTCTACTACTGTGAAAATGTAACTTTCACTGATAATCGTGTAAATCTCAAATATAATAATGTAAATGGTTATTATGATACCCTTTATGTTGTAAGTGTTAAAAGTGATGCTTATAATTATGATATGGATGATGATTATAATATGATTTACAATATTGTAAGTTCTAATGTTTTAATTTCCAATAACACTATTGTTGCTGAAGGTCACAGCTATATTTATGGTGTTTTTGTTGCAGCTGACAACTTCTCTGTAAGTGATAACTCCATTGCAGTATCCTCTGATGCATATTATGCAAATGGTGTTGATGTTGATTCATTATCTACAAATGGATTTGTGAAGAATAATGAAATTTCTGTGACTGCTCCAAATAGTGCTTATGGTATTTATTCTGCAAATTGGATGGGTCCTGTTGAAAATGTGACATATGATAAAAACACAATTAATGTAAATGCATATGCTGCTTGTGGTATGGAATTGAGTGAAGCAAATCCATATATTTCTAATAATGCTGTTGTTGCAATTGGTAATTACACTTATGGTATTGTAGCAAGTATTAAAGATAATGCAACACTCATTTCTAATGATATTAAATGTATTGGTACTGAAACTGGTGAAACTAGTACTGGTGATTCTCTTTTACCTAAAACATCTTTAGCTATTAGTACTAAAGGTGATGTATTAATTAAAGAGAATAATGTTACAGCTACTGGTACTGGAATAAAAACTTTAAATGGTGAAGTTGAAATAGAAAATAATACTATTAAAACAACTGGGGACTATGCAATTGAGGCTACTGGTTCTGATTTAACTGTTAAAAATAATTATTTAGCAGCTAAAAAAGGTGTTGGATCAAATTCAATAGTTTCTGATAAATCAGTTGCTTCAGAAAATAATGTTCCTGAATTTAAAGTAATCATTTTAGCTCCAAGTGTATCTACTGAATACATTAAAGGTGCTGTTTTCTCAGCTTATGCATATGATGAAAATGGTGATCCGATTTCAAACATTGTCATTTCAGTAGCTATTGATGGTGTTGTTTATAATGCTACAACTAATGCAAATGGTTTAGTTAAATTTAATTTCAATCCTGATGCTGGTGTTCATGATGTTGTAGTTTCATTTGCAGGTAATGATGTTTATGGACCTAAAGAAGTAACAAGTAATATTATTGTAAATCAATCTGCAAGTAAAGTAGTTGCAAAAACTTCTTCTACTGTTTACTTAACTACTGTTAAATCTGGTTCTTATTTCACTGTAAAAGTAACTGACATTAATGGTAAAGTTTTAGCAAATAAAAAAGTTTCTATTACATTCAATGGTAAAACTAAAACATACACAACCAATGCTAATGGTGTAATAAAATACAAACTTTCTGCTTCTAAAACAGGAACTTACACTTTAAAAATGAAGTTTGCAGGTGATAACAATTATGTGGCTTCTTCTGCTACTGCAACAATTAAAATCACTAAACAGGCATCTAAAGTAACTGCTGCTAAGAAAACTTTCAAAGCTGCAACAAAAACCAAAAAATACACTGTTACTTTAAAAGACAGTAAAGGTAAAGTTATTAAGAATGCAAAACTCACAATCAAAGTTAATGGTAAAACATATAAAGCAACTACCAATTCCAAAGGTAAAGCTACATTTAAAATTACCAAATTAACTAAAAGAGGAACTTTCTCAGCTAGAGTTAAATATGTAGGTAACACCTACTACAAAGCAACTTCAAAAACTGTTAAAATTACAGTCAAAAGATAGGGATTTTTAATCTCTGTCTATTTTTTTATTTTTTCATGTAGATTACTTGATTTAAATTTATTATTTTTTGATTATGGATTAATTATTTTATATATTTACTTTATAATAATTAATAATTAACCGATAACTATCTATTTAATTAATCACATTTCTTATTATTCGATAGTTAAATTCTCTTTGTGTTTTTCAATATCTATAAAAAAAGCAAATTGAGTATATTGAAAATAATTTCTTAAAAATAGGAGGAAAGTAAATCAGCACAATGCCAATTTACTTCATTGCATCTTTGACTCTGTCGAAGAGTCCTTTTTCAACATGTTGTATTTCGTCTCCGCTGATTTCAGCGAATTCTTTAAGTAAGTTTTTTTGTTTTGAACTTAATTTTTTAGGAACAACAACTACAACTTTCACATAGAGGTTTCCTCTGCTTGAATGTCTAACAGAGTTCATACCTTGTCCTCTTAATTTGTAAACAGTTTCGCTTTGTGTCCCAGGAGTGACTTTGAATTCAACTTCTTTTCCTTCAATGGTTGGGATGCTAAGCACATCTCCAAGTGCTGCTTGAGGGAAGCTGATTTGTTTTTCTAAGTATAAGTGATCTCCTTCACGTGTGAATTGCTTATGTTTTTTAACATGTACTGTAACAATTAAATCTCCTTCAAGTCCTTCTTTATCACCATTGTTTCCTTCACCAGAAACTCTTAAGTGGTTTCCTTCGTCAACTCCTTCAGGAATCTCAATTTTAATTGTTTTAGTTTTTCTTACACTACCTCTTCCGTGACATTCATCACAAGGGTCTGTAATAATCTTACCAGTACCTCCACATTCTCTACATGGTCTTACATTAACCATTTGTCCAAGGAATGTGTTACTGACTTCTTTGATTTGTCCTGTTCCTCCACAAACTTTACATGTTTCTGGATTGGAACCTGGTTTAGATTTAGATCCTTTGCAGGTTGGACATAATTCACTTCTAGTGATTTTTATTTCTTTTTCGCATCCGTTGAATGCTTCTTCTAAAGTAATTGGTATCTCGGTGTAGATATCTGAACCTCTTTGAGGACCTGCTCTTCCACCTTTAGAACGTGCTCCTCCACCAAAACCGAACATATCGAAAATGTTTCCTATATCAAATCCCTGGAAAATATCTTCAAAGTTTACGTTTTGATAGAAATCTTCAGCACTAAATCCATCCATTCCTGCATGACCAAATTGGTCGTATCTTTGGCGTTTATCATCATCGGACAAGACAGCGTAAGCTTCACTTACTTCTTTAAACTTATCTTCTGCATCCGGTTCATCACAAACATCTGGATGGTATTTCCTGGCTAATTTACGATAAGCTTTTTTAATTGTTTTTTCATCAGCAGATTTATCTACTCCAAGAACTTCATAATAATCACGCTTGTCTGCCATTTATTCACCCTAATAAAAATAATTTTAAATAGATAGAAAAAATAAAAGTTTTATCTATTGTTAGTTTATTGATTGATTCTGATTCTGATTGTTGTTAACCTAACAATGTAATAAAACTTTATTATTTAATCTAGTCTTTTACTTCATAGTCTGCATCAATTGTGTCATCATCTTGTCCTTGTGCACCAGCGTTAGGGTCAGCACCTGCTTGTTGTTGTGCTTGTGCTTCAGCTTGTGCTTGTGCTTCAGCTTGTGCTTGTTGGTAGATTTTTGCACCAATCTCTTGAACTACATTGGATAATTCATCGGATTTTGCTTTAATGGCATCAACGTCATCGCCAGCTATAAGTTCTCTTAATTCTTTAACAAGGCCTTCAACTTTTGTTTTTTCATCTTCAGATACTTGATCTTTGAGTTCATCTAAGGTTTTTTCTGAAGTGTAAATTAATGAGTCTGCGTTGTTTCTGATTTCGATTTCTTCTTGTCTTTTTGCGTCTGCTTCAGCATTCATTTCTGCTTCTTTGATTTTTTGTTCGATTTCTTCATCAGATAATTTAGTTGAGGAGGTAATGGTAATTGCTTGTTCTTTACCGGTTCCTTTGTCTTTAGCAGTTACATTAATAATACCGTTAGCGTCAATATCGAAGGTTACTTCAATTTGTGGAATACCTCTTGGTGCAGGTGGGATACCTACAAGTTGGAAACGTCCAAGTGAGGTGTTGTCTGCAGCCATTTTTCTTTCTCCTTGTAATACATTAATGTCTACAGATGGTTGGTTATCTGCAGCTGTGGAGAATACTTGGCTTTTCTTGGTAGGGATAGTAGTGTTTCTTTCAATTAAAGTGGTTGATACTCCACCTAAGGTTTCAATACCTAAGGATAATGGAGTTACGTCTAAAAGAACGATATCTTTAATTTCACCAGCTAATACTCCTCCTTGGATAGCAGCACCCATGGATACACATTCCATTGGGTCAATACCACGTTCTACTGGTTTACCTATGAATTTTTCAACGAATTTTTGTACAATTGGCATTCTGGTAGGTCCACCAACTAAGATAATTTTATCAATTTCAGATTTGCTCATATTAGCATCGTCTAATGCTTGTTGCATTGGTTTACCTGATTTTTCTACAATACTGTCAACTAATTCTTCTAATTTTGCTCTGGTAAGATCAATGATTAAGTTTTTAGGACCATTTGCATCCATAGCAATGAATGGTAAGTTAACTTGAGTAGTGGTGGTAGTGGATAATTCAATTTTTGCTTTTTCAGCAGCTTCTCTTAATCTTTGTACTGCTTGATCGTTATCCATTAAGTCGATACCTTCTTGAGCTTTGAATTCATCAACTAAGTATTTGATTAATACATTATCCATATCAGTACCACCGAGTTGGGTATCTCCACTGGTAGCTCTTACTTCAAATACTCCTCCACCGAATTCCATAATGGTTACGTCTAAGGTACCTCCACCTAAATCGTATACCATGATGTTCATGTCTTCATCATTGTCAGATTTATCAAGACCGTATGCAAGGCTTGCTGCGGTTGGTTCGTTTACGAGTCTTACAACATCAAGTCCAGCAATGGTTCCTGCATCTTTGGTTGCAGTCCTTTGGTTGTCGTCAAAGTAAGCAGGTACGGTAATTACAGCTTTTTCGATTGGTTCGCCTAAGAAAGTTTCAGCATCTTTTTTGATTTTTTGTAAGATGAATGCAGAAATTTCTTGAGGTGAGTATTGTTTTCCATTTACTGTAACTTTGTGATCAGTACCCATGCTTCTTTTAATTGCACTGATAGTATTTTCAGGGTTGGTTACAGCTTGTCTTCTTGCTGGTTCACCTACTAACATTTGACCTTCTTGGGTAAATGCAACGTAACTTGGGAAAGATTTACCGTATTGGCTTGCTCCTTCTGCGGATGGGATTGTAGTTGGTTTACCTCCTACAAGCACAGATGCAGCAGAGTTACTTGTTCCTAAATCAATTCCAATAATTTTTTCTTTTTTAGTATCAGACATAATTTTCACCTATTTTTTTATAAATAATTTAATAAACGTTATTTTTTACAAACAATAACTTTTGAGTATTTAAGGACTTTATCTTTGTACATGTAGCCTTTCATTAATTCTTCTATAATATAACCATTTTCAACATCTTCAGATTCTTGAACCATCATTGCTTCATGCTTGTTCAAGTCGAATTTTTCCCCTTTTGCAGGAATTTCAGTAATACCTTCTTTGGTCAATACATCTTTAAATTTATTATAGATAAGTTTTACACCTTCTTTCAAGTCTTCGTCATTCTTAATTTCTAAAGCTCTACCGAAATCTTCGTAGCAATCAAGAAAATCTTTAATTAAATCTTCATTTGCGAATTTAACAAGATCTTTGTTTCTTCTATCAGTAATTTTTTTGAAATTTTCGAAATCTGCTTGAAGTCTTTGTGAAAGTGAAATATATTCTTTGTTTTCTGCTTCTTGTTTTTCAAGATTTTCTTTGATTTCAGCCAACTCTTCATCTTTTTGAGTTAACTCTTCAAGAAGTTCATCATACTTTTCTTGAATATCTTGAGTTTCAACTTCAGTTTCGCTTTTAATTTCGTCAGTCATATTTGCACCTTTTCTAGGTTTTTTGAAAAACTTTTGTAATAACTCTCTTACGAGAACTTGAACTTTAGGTTCTTTAACATTGGTTTTTGGGAATTTATGGACATATAGGAAAATGGTTCATTAATTTAAAGTTATTACGTTAAGTTTTTCTGAACCAAATATTAAAGTAACCAAAAGTTATCTTTCTCTTATACTATTATAGTAACAAAAAGTTATATAAATGTTTCGATATAATGTATAATCATGAGTAGAAATGATGACATTGATAATATTAGAAAAAATCGCAAAAATGTCAATTCTTCTAATGGCCACATAGAAATTAGAGGAAACTATAATGACCAATTGGGAGGGATTGACAAAGAAGACATCCTCGATGTAATGGGTTGTAAGACTAGAAGAGACATTATAAATCTTTTAAGGGAAGAGCCTATGTTTGTTAGCGAAATCTCAAATGAACTGGATATTGGTCAAAAAGCAATTATCGCTCATTTGCGCGCAATGGAAGATATAGGGATATTGAATTCTTCTTATAAAAAGATTTTAAGAGGTCGTCCACGTAAATACTATGATTTACAAAATGAGGTTAATATCCATATTACCATTAACAGGAATACTTTTGATGTTAACTTGTCTGAGGACATGCTCAATACATTGCAACTTCCATCAGGTGACGAATGGTCTAAATTATTAGATATTGAAAAAAGAATAGATGATGGACAACTTGAAGCTATTGATGAGTTGAAAAATCAAATAAGATTATATAGTAATCTTAAGGAAAGGGCAGAGTATATTCTTGAAAGAACTCTAAGAAATAGATAAACTTCTTTTGGCCATTTATTGGATGGTTTTTTAAACCATCTTATTATAATTTTTTAGCTATTATCGCTTGACCGAGTGATACAGATCCATCTCCAGCACAAGTGTTTTTGTGTTGAATAAAATTAAATCCATTATTTTCTATGCAATTTTTAACTGTGTTTGTAATTGCTTCGTTGTAGAATACACCGCCTGTAGCACCAATTTCTTTTATGTATTTTTTATCTGCTGATTGGATTGCAAGTTTACTTAAACCACGTGCAATGGCATTTTGACCAGCTGCAGCAACATCTGCTTTCTTCTCACCACTTTGATATAGTTTTACAACTTCTTTTAATATTTCACTTGTATTTAAAATGTTGTCTTCAATGATTATTGGGATTTCTATATCTTTAGTTGAGTAATATGCAGCAGATTCAAGTTTCATTGAGCATTCTCCTTCATAGGTACGTTCATGACATATTTCAAGAGCAACTGCCATTGAATCAAGAATTCTTCCTGTACTTGTGGTTTTACCAACATTGATTCCAGCGTTTATCTGTTTAAAAATGTTTTTTATTTCGATTTCTCCATATTTGAAGTAATTTGAATAATTTTTAATTAAATCTTCATCATCCAATATACTTGCAAGCATACGGGCAGGATGTTTGGTTGCAACATCTCCTCCGGGCATCATTTGAGGTTGCAAGTGTCCCATTCTCTCAAAGTTTTTGACATCAGTGTAGAGAATTTCTCCACCCCAACTGGTTCCGTCACTTCCATAACCTACTCCATCAGCAGCAATTACAATCATTTCATCAATTGCACTGTCATTTGCAAGGGCAATTGAATGTGCATGATGATGTTGGATTGGGATGACTTCCGCATCATATTTTTCAGCCAGTTCATGTGCAAGTCTTGTTGTGAAGAAATGAGGATGCATATCACATGCAATTGTATCAAATTCATTGATTTTTGTAATTCTTTCCATGTTTTCAATAGCTTTTCTTAGAAATACTAATGTTTTAGGTTTGTTTGTATTTCCTATGTGTTGAGAAGGATATACTATATTGTCTTTTGCAATTGAGAATGTAACATCAAGTTCCGGACCTAATGCAAGTACATTCAAGTCATTTACATCGTAATTTATTGTGTAAGGCTCCGGAGTGTATCCTCGAGATCTTCTGATGAATGAAAGTTCATTGTTTCTAAATCTTATCACTGAATCATCACATCTGTTTAAGATTTTACGATTGTGGACTAATGAATAATCGTTAACTCCTTTGATTATATCTTCATTTTCAATCATCATAGGCTCTCCAGGGATATTTGCAGAAGTCATTACGTATGTGTCAATGTCTCCTTCATCAAAGAGCAAATAATGCATTGGTGAGTATGGAAGCATAACTCCTATGTTGTGAAGTCCCGGAGCTAAACTTTCAGGGAAAGGATAATTGTCCTTTTTCTTCAAGATAACAATTGGCCTTTTGTTTGAGGTTATTGTTTCAATTTCTTTTTGGGTCAATTCAGCATATTTTTGAAGGCTTTTCAAATCTTTGCACATTACTGCAAAAGCCTGGTTTGGACGGTTAAGGCGATTTCTTAATTCTGTTATTGCATCGTCATTGTATGCATCAACAACTAAATGTGTTCCCCCAATTCCCTTAATGGCTACTATTTTTCCTTCTTTTAATTTATCTGCACCTAATTTAATTGGATTGTCAGTAACTATTTTTGTTTGACCTTCATATATTTCCATTTGTGGTCCGCAGTCATTGCAGCATATTGCTTCACCATGATAACGTCTGTTTAATGGTTCTTTGTATTCTACTAGACAGTCGTCACATAATGGGAATTCATCCATTGAAGTTCTTATCCTGTCGTATGGCACACTTTCAATTACTGTGAATCTGGGTCCGCAGTCAGTACAGGCATTAAATGCATATTTGTAACGTCTATCATTTGGATTACGGATTTCTTCAAGACATTTGTCACATATTGCAATGTCAGGAGGAATTACACTAATTCCAGAATATGAATCTCCACTTTCAACAATTTTAAAATCAGAATAATTATTAAAATCAATTGCTTCAACGTTCATTGAATTGATTTTTGCTATTGGTGGCAACTCTTTCGGGAGTCTTTCAACAAACAATTCTGTATCTTCACCTTCAATAATGATTTCAACAACATTTCCAAGGTTTCTCACATGTCCTTTAAGATTTAGGTCAGCTGCCAATCTATAGACATATGGTCTAAATCCTACACCTTGCACTATTCCCTGTGTTAAAATCTTTAAAGCATTCATTAAGTTATAATATTGTAAGTCAAATTTTATATAATTTTATCTTATATACTATTAATTATGAAAGATATTCTTGAAAGATTAGTCAATAGGGAAATTAATATTGATGATGCAGAAAGATTGATCAATGCAGATAAAATTTTGGAATTTGATGAAATTGCTAAATTTGATGCTAAAAGAAAGGATCGCACCGGTTTTCCAGAAGCTGTTTTTGCGCAAAGCAAAGCTTTTGAAGATTTGCTTTTAATAATTGACAAATACATGGATTCTGATAATGATAATCTGATTCTTACTAGATTGTCCAATGAAAGATATGAAATGCTTTTGGATGAATTTGATGATGATGCTTTTATTTTTGAATACAATAAAAGAGCTCAAATATTAATTATAAAAAAAGAGATTGTTGATAGGGAACCGATTGCAAAAATAGGTATCATGACTGCTGGAACTTCAGATATTAACATTGCTGAAGAAGCTCGTGTAATCGTTGAGGAAGGTGGATGTGAAGCTGTCACTTCATATGATGTTGGTGTGGCTGGAATTCACAGATTATTCCCGCAAATAGCTCGCATGGTTGAAGAAGATGTTCGTGCAATTATTGTATGTGCAGGAATGGAAGGAGCATTGCCTTCTGTTGTTGCAGGACTTGTAGATATTCCTGTTATTGCGGTTCCAACATCTGTAGGTTATGGTGTTGGAGAAGGTGGAAGAGTTGCTCTTGATTCAATGCTTCAGTCTTGTGCTCCGGGAATTGCAGTTGTAAATATTGATAATGGTTTTGGTGCTGGGGTATTTGCACTTACAATAGTAAGGAGTAGTGGTTAGTTTGAGATATGAAAATTTCAATCCTCAAATTCATGATACTCGTAAGGTTGCAAAACTGGTCTATGATGTTGACTATAGAACTTTTGACTTGCTTTTCAAGACTCCAGAAAAAGCAGTCTCAACAATTGAAAATGATTTGAAAAAACATGAACCTGAAAATACATTTAAAGTAATATTGGATGATGAAATGCAGGTAATAGGTGTTTTGATGGCATATGTATCTGAAAAACCATTTGATTTAAGATTGAAATCTCTAAAATTAATCATAGTAGATATCTTGGACTATTTTGTTTTGTGTGATGTTAAAAAGGATGATTTATATATTGCAGAATTGGCTATTGACGAATCTTTAAGAGGTCAGGGATTGGGCCGTCAGGTGGTACTTGATGTAATTGATTATGCCCGTTCTAAAAATTTGAACCGTGTTACTATTGATGCGGATTTTAGAAATGCTGGTGCTAAAAAACTATATGAAAGAATTGGATTCAATATCTTCAATAAAAAAAGAGTTAAAATTGGAAGTTTTGAGAGAGGGATGCAGAACATGGAATTAATCCTTTAGTTTAATTTCTTTAATTCTATCATACACTCTTTTACAATTTTTTCTGTCATTGAACTTGAAAGTATTTTTAATCCTATTGGCATACTCTTCTTTAAGTCTGCAGTCGTTTTCAATATATTCATTAATCAAATCAACTAATTCGTCTTCTTTTTTCACAACTTCTCCAAAACCCATTGTTTCATAATCAAAATAACTGTCTTCTAAATTGAAATGATAATCATCACTGTATTGGTAATATAAGACAGGTTTATTTAGATATGCAAAATCAAATATTGCAGAGGAGTAGTCTGTAATTGCTAATGATCCGCTGTTGAATAATGTTTGATATCTTGTTTTTTCATAATCTATTTTAACATAATCATTTGTATCGAATAATTCGATAAAATCATACACGTTTGGATGTGGTTTGAATATTATTTCATAATTGTTTTCACGTGCTGCTTCAATAAGTTGTTTATTGTTGATTAATGAATTGAATCTTTTGAAAAATTCATTTTCCTTAATGTATTCTTTTGATTTAAATTCTAAATCTCTTCTCCATGACGGCATGATTAAAATTTGTTTTTTGTCTTCCCGGTTTTTGAGACCATCATATCTAGGTAGGCCTAGTAATTGAACAACATAATTATCATAGTTGTAAGGATTTTCTAATACTGACTCATATTCTTTAATGGTTGATGTCAAGAATAAAGATAAATTCATGTTGGCTTTATTTACCCAATAGGAAATATCATCCTTTATGACACCATGCTGTAAAAACATTGTGCTGGATTTTAAAAGACCTGCAAAAAATGGATAACCTCCCCAAAATGGATAAATGACTCCATTGTCAGGATGGGAAGTTATTATATTTTCAACAAACATTCCTAAGAATCTATGCTTGAGGGATTTGTATCCAATGACATTGCCTATCTTTTTAATATTATCAAATTCCTTATTCTCTGAACTTAAAATGAAGTATTTATCAATATCATCGTCCTGTTCTACAGCATATTTGAATAATGCTAATCCATTGTCATCAGCATCATTCGGACGGTCCATGAAAAACCATATTTTTCTGTCTTTTAGGAAGGGATAACTAATCATATATGCTATTCTAAATGGAACTGCTTTTATAAATCCAGATTCATGTTTCCTGACCATATTTATTAAGCTTTTTATTTCTTGTTTGATCCATTTGGATGAAGTGTTCTTCTCAACTATTATCTTATCATTTTCCAGAATGCTCAAGTAATGTTTTGTTTTTGCATATCCGACACTTTTTGAGAAATTGCATGGCCTTGAAAAATCAATATGCAATGATTTATTTTTTTGTTTAAATTCAAGTTTTGATTGTTTATCTGTGGTAATTGGGATGATGCATTCCATTGAATAGTCATGTAATAAATCATGGCCTAAACAAGGAGCATATTTATTTGGAAAAGTCAATTTCTTAAATTCTTTTGTTTTATTATCAAATAATATCTCAATATTTCTTGGATTGATGTTTATAATGTTTGCCAAAATGTGGAGTTTATTGTCAATAATATCATATATATCGATAAATACGGTATTCAGATTTAATTTTTCTATAATCTCATCGTTTAAGTCATTGTTGTATTTTAACAAGAATGCTGTAATTGTGAGTTTATTGTCGAGTAATCTATTCTTTAATAGTGCATTATCTTTGATATGCATGATATTTTCAGCTAAGAGTGTCAAATCAATTTTATCGTCTGTTTTTTGTATTGACAATATCCATCTTAAATGATTTATAAAATTGAACTGGATGAATTCTGGTATTCCGGAGAATTTGTTGAAGCATTTTTCTTTTAAATGATTAAAATTGATTTGGATGTATTTTTCGTATTCTTCTCTAGAATAACTCACAGTGCTTGAAGGGTAAATTTTTTCTTCAAGGTTCTTTGCAAAGTAAGATCCCTCACAGCAGATACCTAAACTTGGGTTATTGATTAAAATCTCACTAAAAAAAGTAATATTCCCATTAACGACATCTAAAAGTTCGATTTCTGCACTGGATCTATTTCTAAAAAAAGTGGATAATCCGAGTAATTGTGAATATTGTGGATTTTCTATTAAATCGATTTTTTTGCTGTTTTGAATTTTATAATTCAAGTATTGTTCTTTTCTTCCATTTTTATAATAAAAAATTGGAAGCAGCGCTAAATCAATGTCTTCATGATCATTAATGAACTTTAAAAGATTTAAAAGTGAATCTTTTGAAAAGAAGTCATGGGGTTCTAAAAAAGCAATAAATTTTCCCTGAGCTTTTTTAATTGCCTCATTCTTCGCTCTGGAAAAATTAACTGTGTCTAACTGAATATATTGTATGTTTGAATATTTGGAAATGTAATCAGAGCAGATATCCTTAGTTTTATCTTCACTATTATTATCTGCAATAATTATTTCAATATTCTCTTCAAAATTAAGTGTTTGATTAATTATGGAATCAATTGACTCTCTTATTCCCAATTCTGAATTATGTGCGGGTATTATGATTGAAAATTCAATTTCATCCAATTTTATCACGTTATTTAATCTTGAGATTGTTTAAAGTCCGGAGTCATATGTGCAACAACATACTCTAAGTTTTCATTTAATTCAGTATCATCGTCATAATTTTGTAATTTGATTAAAAATGTATGATTGCATGTAAATACATAAGCATTACTAATGTTTTGATTTGTTTCTTTTGTAATATTTTTATAATCAATTTTATATGCAGTAATATTATCAATATTCAATGTTGAATTTTTAATAACTTTAATGTCTGATTTTTTACTTAAATCTTGTAGAGCAGTTTTGAATGCATTCATTGATGAATCTTCTTTACCTAAATCTTTAATATATATTTTTTCATTGGTATTCTCATTGATTATTGTTCCATAGTCTGTTTCTTTACTTTCAATTGAAAAATCATTTGGAAGTGTAACCACAGTCTTGTTTACAACTGTAATTGCATCGCCAACAGTGGATGAGGTTTCAACAACATAAAATAGGCAACAACATCCTACAATTAAAAATATTAATATCATTATCCATCTTTTATCCATTTCAATCCCTACTTTTTCTTAGCACTTTTAACATAAGCATCACAGACTTTCTTTGCAGGTCCTTCCATGTATACTTGTCCATTTTCAATCCAAATGCATCTGTCACAAATGTTTTTTATTTGGTTTATGGAGTGAGATACTAGGAGTACTGTGACACCATCTTTCATCATTGATTTAATCTTTTCAGAACTTTTCTTTCTGAACTTAATATCTCCAACGGCTAAAATTTCATCAATGATTAAAATTTCAGGATTGATGAGAGTAGCTATTGAAAAACCTAATTTTGCTCTCATACCCTTGGAGTAATTTTTAACAGGATAATTTATGTGTTCACCAAGTTCTGAAAATTCAACTATCTCATCATATTTTTCTCTGATGAAATCTTCTTCCATACTTAGAAGAGCACCATTTAAAAAGATATTGTTTTTTCCAGTGTAATTTTTGTCAAATCCTGCACTTAACTCAAGTAACGGGGCAATTTTGCCATGAATTTTTATTTCTCCTTCGCTAGGTTCATAGATACCTGCTATTATTCTTAAAAGAGTACTTTTTCCAGCACCGTTAAATCCAAGAATACCTACTCTTTCACCTTGATAAACATTGAATGAAATATCATCTAATATTCTAATTTTTTCGGCTTCTTTTTTGTTTCTTTTAATGGTTCTAATAATGTATTCTTTTAATGTATCAATTTTATCTTTTGATACTTTAAATTCCATTGCAAGATGTTTAACTTCGATCATCACCTTACGATCTATGTTTCTGGTTTTAACATCAATTTTTGAGGTTTTAGAAATGGATTTTGTGTTATCATTACTTTTAAATATTGTTTCAATTGTGTATGTTCCTTCATTTAATGATAATTCTATGCTTGCAAATCCTTTTTCATCAGTTGTTTTTTCGAATGTCTCCTCATTAAAATTAAAAGTGATTGTTTCACCACTCAATGGATTACCCTCACTATCAAGTAATCTTGCACTGTAATAAGGTTCATCTTTTGAGTAAATGCTCATATTTGGTGCATATAACTCTAGTTTAGAAGATTCTTCGGGATTTATATTATCAGGATGTATTAATTTAGCAGTTACATAAGGACAAAATTCTTCATCTGATGGACAATATATTCTAGTTTCTTTCCTAGTTTTTTTAGGAGAAATTTTGAATGATACATATCCTTGTTTGTCTGTATGTTTTTCGTAAAATTTTTCATCAAGATACAAACTTATTGTTTCATTTTCAATGGGATTATTAGAGTTATCTAATACTTGCACATAATATCTATTTTCTTTACTCATCACATAATCAGGAGCATAAATTCTAATATTGTTAAATCTATTATTTTGAAATTTAGTATCTACAGGAATTTGTTTAATTTCTTTTTGTTTTTTATTATCTGTAAATAAATTTTTTATTTTATCAATTAAACTCATAGTAAACACCTATATTTCTAATACTAATTTCTTCTCATAAAGTTTGAATAAGCATAGTCCAATACCTAATGCTGTTAATGAAAATACTGCTAAGTATAATAATGTGGAGGTATTTGGGAAAATTCCATAACTGATACAATCCCTGAAACATGAAATCGCTGAATAAACTGGATTTAATGTAAATATTCTTTGAACTAATGCTGGAACGATTTCCATAGGATAGAATAATGCAGATGCATACATCAATACAAGTGTAAATACATTGTATAAATGTCCAATATCTGTGAAGTAAGTGTTACATACTGCTAAGATTAATCCAACTCCAAATATCAAGCAAACTAAGAAGAACATTGGAATTATTGATAAAATTATTGTCCAATGGAATGAAGCACCTGTAATTATCATTACTAAGAACAATATTACCATTGAAATTAAAAAGTTAACAAATTCATAGCATATTGCACTTACGGAAAACATATATTTAGGAACATAAATCTTTTTGAGCAGATTTGCATTTCTTTTTATTGATCTCATCGCACCTTTTGTTCCTGCATTGTAGAAATCAAAGATGACTCTTCCAGTTAAGAAATAAACGGGATAGTTCTCAATTTGACGTCCGAATAACATTGAGAAAATAGCTGTAAAAACTAACATTATCAAAAGAGGATTAAGAAAACTCCAAAGTATACCTAGAATGGAATCTTTATATTTTGAAGTTAAGTCTTTTTTAACTAACTCTTTCAATAAGAATTTCTTTTCTGCGATTGTATCAAACATGTTTTCCACCATTATTTTGAATTAGAATAATTATTTTCTTCTTCTTTCAAATTCGTCGAACACATTATCAAGGTCTATTCCTTTGTAAACAAGGAGTAATAATGTGTGGAAAATTAAGTCGACAGATTCATAAACTAAATTTTCGTCATTTTTAGAAGCAATTAATACTTCACCAGCTTCTTCAGCTATTTTTTCGAGTATTTTATCTTCTGCTTTTTTGTTACTGTCTTGCATGATTTTTGATGTGTATGAGTCAATAGGATTATCACGACGTGATTCTAAAACTTCATATACTTCTCTTATAATTTTGTCACTCATCTAATCATCACTTTTACGTTCTTGGTCTTGGAGACTTTCTGTAAGGGCTATTAGTGGATGTTTGTCATCATCGATGATTTCAATATCCTCAAATGTTTTAATTCCGGCCTTATCAGCAGTTTTTTCCATGCCTAATTTTATATCTTGCCCTAAATCAATAACATATGAATCTACAGTTTCATAGCCTTGTTGTGATGAAGCAACAGCTCTGTGATGTCCATCAACTAATATCCATCTGTTACCAGTTTTCACAACAATTGCAGGTTCTGCTAAACCTCTTTTTAATTCATATGCTCTTCCTTCGAGCTCATCTGCATAAACTCTGTCCTGTGTTGGGCGTAATTTATTAGTTTCAACAGGTATATGTCTTAAGGTAGCTTTGATGTCATATAATTGTTCTAAAGTTTTCTTGAAATATTCTACCTTGTTTGGGGTTGATCTTTCAATATGTGATCTTACCATATCTGTATTGGTTATGATTCCAACAATTTTACTGTTTTCATCAACAACAGGCATTCTAGAGATTCCTCTTCTGAACATTACTCGGGATGCATCATTTATGGATAAATCTGGGTTAGCAACAATTAATTTTGTGCTCATCAACCCGTCAACTGTATCTGCCCATTCTTTAGATACAACATCAAATGCAGTCACCATTCCAACTAGCTTTTCATCTTCAACAACTGGATAACTATTATGGCGACTTGTTCTCATTAATTCGATAATTTCTTCAGTAGGAGTATTTGGGGAAACACAAATAACATTTTTTGTCATATAATCTTTAACAAAAGATTTTTTTCCCACCATAATATTTCCTCCTTATTCGATATTTTCTCTTAATAATTTGACTGTTTCACCAGGATCTGCTTTTCCACGTGTTAATCTCATTACTTGTCCCATTAAGAAGTTAATAGAAGCTTTTTGTCCTGCTAAGTAATCTTCAACTGCTTTTGGATTTTCTTCAATTGCTTGTTTTACTGCAACAAGTACTTCATCATCTTTTACAACACCAAGTAATCCTAATTCTTCAGCAATAGCTTTAGGGGATTTTTCATTGTTTGGCATTTGTTCTATGATTTTTTTAGCAGCTTTCTGAGTAATTTCTTTTGCTTGAATCATGTTTAAGAATTCAACTAAATTTTCAACTGTAATTCCACTATCTGCGAAGTCTAATTTGTTGTATGATAAAACTCTTTTAAGTTCATCTCTCATCCATTTAGATGCAAATATTGGTTCAATTTCTTTTACAACTTCTTCATATGCAATAGCCAAGTCAAGCTCTGAGGTTAAAACTTTTGCAGATTCTTGGTCAATGCCGTAATCTTCAACAAATCTTTTTACTTTGTTGTGAGGTGCTTCTGGCATTGTATCTAAGATTCTTTGAATTGTTTCGTCAGAAATTTGCATTGGTGGTAAATCAGGATCAGTGATGAATCTGTAGTCATCAGCATCCTCTTTCATCCTCATTCCCACTGTAATCATTTGTGATTCTAAGTAAGCACGAGTTTCTTGTTTAACTTCAACTCCTCTTTTCATGAGGTTTTTTTGTCTTACAAGTTCAAATTTCAATGCTTTGTAAGCTCCTTTGATGGAGTTAACGTTTTTCATTTCTACTCTGTTTCCACCATTGATGGATATGTTTACGTCAGCTCTCATGGTACCTTCACCACGTGCTCCTCCACTGTATTGTAAAACACGAATTAACTCTTTTAAGAAGTTTCTTGCTTCTTCTGGGGATTTTATATCTGGTTCAGTAACAATTTCAACTAATGGAATTCCTGAACGGTTGAAGTTAACAATACCTCTATCTGGTTTGTATTGACCAGGATCTTCTTCTGCGTGAATTTCTCTGATTCTAATTCCGTTTAATTCACCTTTGATTCCGATAGGTACGGAAGTTCTTTGATAACCTGAAGATAAGTCAGGATAATCGTAATGTTTTCTCATAAAGTAAATTACGTCTTGATCAATTTCACAGTTGAGCATTAAAGCAATCATTAATGCATTTTCTAATGCTTTTTTATTGGTTGGGTGTGGTTTTGCTCCCGGTTGGTTAAGACAAACAGGGCAGATGTTTGCATTTGCCGGTGCATCCTGATAATTTGTAGGACAATCACAGAATAATTTTGATTCAGTTTCTAGTTGTACGTGGATTTCGAGTCCACACATCATATCGACATCATCGCTAATAATAATTCCTCCACTAATAATTTATATTATAATTATATTTAGTACATTAGATTTATAAAGGTTATTAAAAATAGAGTTTATTTTATTTAATTCAATATATGAATTATTTTACATGATGGTGTTGGTGGTGTGGTGTTTGATGTATTAATATTTATTTTTAAGGGATTCTTTTATGTATCTTTTAATAAATTTATCTAATTCCGGTGAAACTTCACTTTTTTCAGGACCTAATTTGGTCTTGTCAGTAAATGTTCCTTTTAGTTGTCTACCGGCCCATTTAACTTCTTCTTCAACTCTTTTTCCGTATTTTGTTCCAAACATTTTGAATAATGGGAATTTTGTAATTCCATTTGCTCCACTTAAAATCAAGATTCCTATGTTTGCAAGATTGTCTATCCAAGTTCCGCAGATAATTTCAATGTTTGGGAATGCTAATCTAACTTGGGCTACTACTTGGGCGTAATAAAGTGAAGCTGGTTGTGAAGAATTGGCATAAATTGTTTCCTTGTGAGGATTCAATGAATAAAAAATTACTCTATCAATTTTATGATCTCTAATGTAATCGATTATGTAGTCCACATCAGATAGTGTTTCACCAAGTCCTAAAATGATTGTGATTGCTTTTTTGAATCCTAAATCATTTGCGACATCTAACATATTACTTATATCATCTAATTTTTTTGAAGGACAAACATTTTCATGGATTTTTGGATTTGCTACTTCAACAGCACCAGTGATTCCTTTTATTTCAGAGCCATATTCTTCTAATTCATCAGTTATTCCAGTATTTAACCAAACTCCATCTCCCGTGATGTCTTTAATGGTTGTTGCTATCTGTTTGATTTCTTGTGTTGTGAATGATTCATATCCTCCGGATAAGAATTCGATATTCCAGTCAAGACGTTTGCACATCTCTGCTTCTGCATAGATGTTGCTGATGTTTCTTCTGGCTTTTGTAGGATCTTTAATTTTATCTTTTTGTGTGGACATGTAGCAAAATGCACAATCTCCTTTATCGCACCACCAGGATAAGAATACTGCTCTTTCTAATGTAATTAAATATCCATGTTTGTTTAATGTAATTTCATTAGCTTTTTTTATTAAATCGAAAATGTTAGAATCCATGTATTTATATATAATCTTAAAGTTTATATACTATTAAGTTTAATTTAATTAATAGAACTGATTTTATTAGTTTGAGGGTGCATAAACCAAAAGGTTTATATACTGAATACTACAAACTATTAATTACTGTTTAAAGTCTTTTGATTTTTAAACATGGGTTTATTTGGTTAAGTGAGATGGGTGTCATATGCCATCGTAGCTCAGTAGGTAGAGCGTTCGGCTGTTAACCGATTGGTCACAGGTTCGAGCCCTGTCGATGGCGCTTTTGGGCCCATAGCTTAGCCAGGTAGAGCGTCCGGCTCATAACCGGAAGGCCATGGGTTCGAACCCCATTGGGCCCATGTTGACTAAAACAGTTAATTCATATGCTCCGGTGGTGTAGTCCGGCCAATCATTTCGGCCTTTCGAGCCGAAGACTCGGGTTCGAATCCCGGCCGGAGCATTTTTAAAAACTTGTTAAGATTTTTATGGTTTCTATGTATCCTTAGTTTTTTCATAAGCGGGGGTGCCCGAGAGGCCAAAGGGGACAGGCTTAGGACCTGTTGATGCAGGTCTTCCAGGGTTCGAATCCCTGCTCCCGCATTCTTACAATTTTTTAATAGTTATTTCATTTGCCGGGGTAGGGTAGGTGGTCATCCTCCGGGACTGTGGATCCCGGGACTCGGGTTCGAATCTCGGCTCCGGCCCCATTTATAAATCTATTTTTAATTAGTGGTGCGTTTAGCATGTCATATGTATTTGCTCCGGTGGTGTAGTCCGGCCAATCATTTCGGCCTTTCGAGCCGAAGACTCGGGTTCGAATCCCGGCCGGAGCATTATAAAATATTTTTTTGATTTAATTATTACTTTTCAAATGCTCTCGCATTTTTTTTATATAGTTGTCTGGATAAAATATCATTATAACTAAATTTTTTGTAATTGTTGTGTATATTATGGCTAAGAAAGGATCTACTGAAGAAAGAGAGTTGGTACATAAACTTTGGGAAAGAGGTTTTGCAGCTATGAGAGCTCCTGCATCTGGGGGTGCTACTAAAAAATCATTACCTGATGTTGTTGCTGGAAATGGTAAAATATATTTGGCTATTGAGGTTAAAACAACTACAAAAGATAAAATATACATTGATTCAGTTCAAATTGATGAATTATGTGAATTTTCAGAAATATTTGGTGCTAAACCATATATTGGGGTTCGTTTTAAATACACTAAATGGCTTTTCTTAGAACCTGAAAATACTCCTCGTACTAAAAAAGGCAATTATCGTGTTGAAAAGGATTATGCGCTCGAAAAAGGTTTTGAGATTGATGAAATAGCCGGTATCGATAGGCAAATGAAATTTGAATAAATGGTAATCTTTATATATTATTAAAATAAATCTATTATTGTTGTATGTTATGTGTGGGGTTATGGTGTAACCTGGCATCATCTGGGACTCCAGTTGTCTTTGAAGAAAATACGCGTAACTGAACAGTACCTGTTGTGATGAACAATTGGAGTACTGAGGCAAGAGAAATCCCAGGATCGGGGTTCAAATCCCTGTGACCCCATTTTTATACAAATCTATTTTTCAAAAATTTTAATTACTACTGTTTAAATATTATTTTTTATGTCAAATGTTGTTTTTATTATAGGATATAATTACGATTCAAATTGTTATTTAATTGACAATAATATTTTAGTTGATACTGGTGCTGGTGGAAATAAGGATTATTTATTTTCTAAATTACGTGAAAATGGTGTTGAACCGGATGATATTGAATTAGTTGTCAATACTCATTGTCATTTTGATCATATTGGTGGAAATCATTTTTTCCCAAATGCTAAAATTGCTGTTCATAAATTGGATGCAGTTTCAATTAAAAATAAAGATACTTTAGGAACTTCCATGTCTGCTTTTAATAATGAAGATAATTCTAGTGTGGATATTGAACTCGAAGAAGGGGATAAAATTGCTGATTTTGAAGTGATTCATACTCCAGGACACACTAGTGGTGGAATTTCTCTTTGGGATGGTGAAACATTAATTTGTGGAGATACTATTTTTGCTGGTGGTGGTGTCGGTAGAATGGATATTGGTGGAAGTTATGAAGATATGAAAAATAGTGTTGAAAAACTAATGACATTAGATGTCAAAAGAATTTTCTCAGGACATGGTCCTATTGTTGAGGATAATGGAAAAGAACATATTAAATTGTCTTACTCATATTTATGAGTCTTTTCCTAATTTTTTAGCTACTTTTTTGAATTTTCCTCTTTGTACAAGAACAGATACTTTTTCACCACGGCTAATTGTATTATCTGGTTGTGGAATTATTAATTTTCCGTTTTGATAAGTAGCTATGATGATGAAATCTTTTGAAGGGGAAATGTCTTTGTATTTTTTGCCGACAATTTTATCATTTGTTATTGTCATATCCAAGATTTCACCGTCTCCTTTTCCGATGGTCATTAATTCTGCAGTATTTGGTCTTGTAACGACTTTCTGTAAGTATGATGCGGCTGCTCTTTCAGGACTGATTACCTGTTCAATTCCAACTTCTTTGAATGCTTCTTCGTGATCTGGGTTGCTTACACGAGCAATAACGTGTTCAACGTGGTATTTTCTAACGAGAATACATGAAAGCAAGTTTGCTTCATCGTTTCCGGTTGTTGCAATAAAGTAATTGGCATCGTCAATGTTTACTTCTTCAAGTATTTTTGAGTTTGTTCCGTTTCCACAAATAACCAATGCATCAAGTTCTGAAGCAACTTCAGCACAAAGCTTTGGGTCGCTTTCAATCAGTGTTATGTCATATCCTTCATCAATTAATAAATGTGCTAGAGCAAGTCCTACACGACCTCCGCCCATAATTACTACATAATCCATTTAATCACCTCAACATGAATAATTATCAATATTTATTTTTAAAGATTATAAATCTTATCTTTTAAAAATTTCAAATGCTGTTCTTATTGTGATTAAAACAGGATAAATTTCCAATCTTCCAACCCACATGTTGAGCATGCTTACAATTTTTAAGACGGGATGTATTTGGGAAGTAACTATTCCAAGGTCTAAACCGTTGTTACCTTGAATTGATATTACTGCAAATAAACTGTCGAATGGATCATACCCAAATAGGCAGTATAATGCCCAAGTAAACATTATGAACATTAAATATAATGTTATGTAGTTTCCTGATTGTGCTACTGCGTTATCGGGTATTGGTTTTCCTTGTAATTTTATTGGAACGACTCTACCACTTGGAGATAGGATTTCACGGATATGCTTGTATATTCCTTTGAAAAAAGTAATCAATCTAATAAGTTTGATTGCACCTACTGTTGATCCGTTAGAACCTCCAGATAACATTAAACAGATTAAACATATTATTACAAATGATGGCCAACCGGCCATAGTTAAATTAGGTACTACGTTTGCTCCTGTTGTTGTAATTGCAGATACAACTGTAAACAATAAGTCCATTGGAACAATATTGGACACATAATAAAGCATTAATGTTACAAATGCAATCACACAGATAATCACTTTAAACTGTAAATCTTCAAACAAAGATTTTCCTTTTGTTTTTATAACTCTATAATGGACCAAGAAGCTTGTTGCGCCAAGTATCATTAGCACAATTGTTATGAAATAAATTAAATCGCTGTGGTAATACCCCATATTTGCATTTTTGACGTTCATACCGCCTGTTGAGATTATACAGAATGTGTTACAGAGAGAATCGAAAAATGGCATTCCTGCCAATGCATACAGTATTATTCCTGCGGCAGTATATATTATGTATATCTTTATTGTCTTTTCAAGTGTAGCTTTAATACTTGGTCTTAAACGTTCTTCACGTGCTTCTGAATGGTATAATGTGGATGTTGCAGTTCCTGGTTTTGATAAAATAGTAATTATCATAACTACAACTCCTAAACCTCCAATCCATTGTTCAAAAGCTCTAAAGAATAGTATGCTGTGGGGCAATATTTCCAAATCGTTGAACAGGGTTAATCCAGTACCTGTAAGAGCAGACATGCTTTCAAAGATTGCATCGATTAGTGGTATATTGGTTGCAAGTGCAAAAACAAGTCCTCCAATTATTGCTGCCCATACCCATCCAAATGCAGAAATGATCATACCATGTTTAAGTCGTACATTTTTAACATAATATTTTTCGAGATATTTCATTAAAAAGAGTCCAAGACCTATTGATATTGCTGCAGGAACCACAAAACTGATTACATCAAATTCAAAATATATTATGTCGAACAGTAATGGAATCAAGCACATTACTCCAATTCCCATTAATAAATATCCTGAATTCACTCCAACAATGCATAAGTCGGTTTTTGTTATATATCTCATTAATGTATTATTTTGAATAAATTTCTATATAAATTTATAAGTATTGAAAATATAATTTAATAGTAATTATGAATAAAAAATCAGTATTTTTCCTTGGAATAAGTGTCTTTATATTAGCCATAATGTTATGGTTAGTTGGGATAGATGATGTCATTGTCGCATTGGCGGTTGCTAAATTGGAATTGATAGCGTTAGCTATCGCAGTTCAGGTATTCACTTATGGGTTATATACATTACGTTGGCAAATACTCAATAATTTGGCAGATATCGATACTAGTTTTAAAAAATTATTCCCGATGATTCTGGTTGGTCTTGCAGTCAATAACATAACTCCATCAGGACGTGGTGGGGGAGAACCTGTAAGAGCATACATTTTAGCTAAAGAAGATAATTATCCTATGCAGGAAACTTTCGCTACTGTTGTTGCTGATAGAGCACTAGATACTTTTCCTTTTGTTGTATTGGCTGTTATAACAATTATTGGTATGACTTTTTATTTTAGTTTTGATTTGTGGCTGCTTATTGTAATGATTTTAGCAGTAATTGCTATTGTTGCTCTTTTGGCAATGATTATTTACATGTCTATAAATCCTAAATTCGGAAAACGTGTTGATGGTTGGATAATCAAACTAGTCAGAAGATTCTATAAGAAAAATTCTGAAGAATTGGAAAATAAAATCCATGCTGTTATTTTAGACTTCCAGAATACTATGAAAGTTGTAATTTCAAGTAAAAAAGTCACATATTATGCATTGCCATTATCATTTGTTATTTGGATTTTTGAAATCTTAAGGGTTTACATTGTATTTTTGGCTTTTGGAGCAACAGTAAGTCCAATAATTATTGGTGAAGTATTTATCATAGCTTCATTGGTTGGTATGGTACCTCTTCTTCCGGGTGGTCTTGGTGCTGTTGATGGAATTATGGTTGTATTCTATTCTGTTGCTGGAATTTCTGCTTCAGTCAGTGCAGCGGCAACTGTAATTGAAAGGTTAATTTCATTCTGGATGGCAACTATTCTTGGAATGGTTATTTTACCTCATTATGGTTCTTCTATTTTGGATAGAAGTTCAATTGTATCATCAGAAGATGAATTGGCCGAAGCAATTGAAAATGAAATTGATAATTAAATAGAAAACTTTATTTTAATTTATACACATAATTTTTATTATAGCAAAAAATTTATTTTTTGTATATTAATTTTGGTGAAATCATGGAAATTAATGGTGTAGAAATTAAAGATACTTACGCAGAAGGTTTCGGAATCAAAGTAACTAGAATTTTAGTTACTGCAGCAACTGAAGAATTAGCAAAAATCGCAGCAACTGAAGCAACCGGTTACGGAACTTCTGTTATTGGATGTCCTGCAGAAGCAGGTATTGATTGCTTTGTACCAGCAGAAAACACTCCTGATGGAAGACCAGGTTATGTCATCATGATCTGTCAAGGTGGTAAAAAAGCACTCGATCATGAATTAATGGAAAGAATCGGAATGTGTATTTTAACTGCTCCTACTGCAGCAGCATTCAACTACCTTGAATCTGAAGATACCTTAAAAACCGGTAACAAATTAAAATTCTTCGGTGACGGATTTGAAAAAGAATGTGACATTGATGGAAGAAAAATCCACTCTATCCCAATTATGTCTGGTGATTTCTTAGTAGAATCTGAATTCGGTTACAAAGATGGTGTAGCTGGAGGAAACTTCTTCATTTTAGCAAAAGACCAAATGACTGGTGTAGAAGCAGCACAAGCAGCTGTTGCAGCTATTTCCAAAGTTGAAGGTGTAATTACTCCATTCCCTGGTGGTATGGTTGCATCTGGTTCTAAAGTAGGATCCAACAAATACGCAAAATTCTTAAACGCATCAACCAACGAAAAAATGTGTGTAACCTTAAAAGGTGAAGTAGACTCTGATATCAGAGACGATGCTGATGGTGTATTTGAAATTGTTATTGATGGTGTAGACGAAGAATCCGTTAAAGCAGCTATGAAAGCTGGTATTGAAGCAGCTTGTGCAGTTGATGGTGTACTTGAAATTAGTGCAGGTAACTTCGACGGTAAATTAGGTGCTTACATCATGAACTTACAAGAATTATTCTAGAGAATTTTATTCTCTTTTCTTTTTTTTATTTTAATTTATTAAAAATAGTAAAAGTACAATTAATATTTAATCGTAATTGTTTTTAGTTTTCTCGAGTTATTTCCGCTATTTCTTTATTGGTTAGGTTAATCCCAACAACTTCTTCTATTTTCTTTAAATCTTTAATCAGGTCTTCAAATGACTGTTTATCTTTACCTAAGATTAAATGTGAATGGATATTATTAGTAGTTTTGTATAATGTGTCCAATGCATGTCTTTGATCATCATGTGTTTGCAAATAGTTGTAATATTTTTTACCGTCTGCAAGTCTAGTCACATTTATTTCACGGGTAAGGGGTGTTTCAACTCCAGGAATGTGGTAATCAATTGTTTCTATACTACAGTCATATTTGTTGATGACTTTGAATTCGTCATATATTTGATCTACATTGTGTTTTACGGTAATCCTTAAAAGATATGGTTTTGCAGATTCAAAGAACATGTCCTGTCCACCAATTATTTCTGGAGACACAACTTTGTTTGCACCTGCTTTTTTAAGACGAGGGATGTTTTCAACTCTGCTTGCTCTTGTTACAATCCATGCGTCAGGATTATTTTCACGAATAGTCCATACTATGAACAGATTATTCACGTCGTCTCCGGTACTTACAATTACACTGTTACATTTTTCACCAGCTAATCTGGAGATTATATTGTCTTCACTTGCATCTTTATGGAATTTAACTATATTGTCTCCTTCTTCTATGTTTTCACAGATTTCTTCATCTTTTTCAATCACAATGATATTCTGTTTTCTTTTTTTTAATTCGTCAAATACTACTTTTCCAACCCTTCCGAATCCACAAATAATATAATAGTCATCCATATCTTCAATTGCTTTCATTTTTCTAGCTCCTTTTGAATATTCGCTCATTTTTTCCTGGAAACTTGTTAACATGATATTGAATACATAAGCAAGTAATGCAACACCTGAAAGTGCTAATGTTGTTGCAAAAATCTTTTGAATTCCTGTATGTGGTGTATAATCCCCATAACCTACAGTTGCCATGGTGATGATGGAATAATAAATTGAATCAATAATATTTAGGTGCATTATAAAGTAAGAACCTAATATTCCATAGACAAATAATGCGGCAATTAATATCATTCCTGTTGTCCCATATTTTGTTGGTATTTTTGTTAAAAGTCTAATAGTTATTTTTCTCATAGATTTGTTTCCTTAAAATTAAGATAATTATATTTATTAATAATTGTTATATTTTAAGTTAAAGGTGATTTTTTTGGATCCAATTGATATGATGGTTACTGATTATAATTGTGAATATTTAGGTTTATCAAGATTATGCTTAATGGAGTCTGCAGGAAAGTCCTTGGCAGAAGAAGTGGGTAAAATTGCAGTTTATACATTTTCTAAACCAGTTAAAGTAGTTATTTTTACAGGTTCTGGTGGTAATGGTGGAGATGGTTTTGTTGCTGCAAGATATCTGTTGAATAGAGGATATGATGTTGACATATATATGCTGAAAGAAAACATTCACTCCAGTGATGCAAAAACAAATTTGGAAATATTGAAAAACATGAAACCACGTTTGTCACGTTTAAATATTTTTAGTTTAAAAAATTTGGAAGATATTAACAACTGTGAAGTTGCAAGAACTGAAAATAATGAATTTATAATTGTTGATGGTCTTTTAGGAACTGGAATTAAAGGTAAACTCCAAACTAACATTAGGAGGGCTATTGAAGTAATCAATGAATCCAATGGTGTTAAGATAAGTGTTGATGTTCCATCTGGGATGGACCCGTTAACAGGTAATGTCGATGATGTTGCTGTTGTTCCAGATTATACAATCAGTTTTCATAAAATCAAAACAGGAGTCAGGAATGCTGAGGAAGAAATTGTTGGGGGTCTTGTAACTGCAGATATTGGAATTCCTTTTGAAGCAGAATATTTTGTCAATTATGGTGACTTTTTGAGACTTAAAAATAGGGATTTGTCTTCTCATAAGGGAAACAATGGTCGTTTATTGATTGTTGGTGGTTCTGCAGATTATTCTGGCGCTCCTGCAATTGCTGGAATGGCAGCAATCGGTGCAGGTGCTGATTTGGTTTATGTTGCTTCACCTCAAAAAGCGGCTGAAGCTATTAAGGCAACTTCTCCTGATTTGATTGTTAAATCACTTGAAGGAGATGAATTATCTTTGGACCATGCTCAGGAAATTATTGAATTGTCAGAGAAAGTTGATGCGATATTGCTTGGTCCTGGAGCAGGAATTTCTGATAACACTTTAAAATTATTTAATTTACTTGTTGCAAAAATCAAAAAACCTATTGTATTGGATGCAGATGCATTAAAACAGGTTGAATTATCTTTAATTAAAAATCGTGAAGATGTAATATTGACTCCACATATTTATGAATTCAGGTCATTTTTCAAGGTTAAAAACGATTTGAAATTGGATATTGACTCATATGACTTTAAGAAGGTTGATGATAATATAACTGAATTCCAAATTATTTCTCGTCAAATTAAAGGGTCTGTAATCGTAAAAGGTCAATATGACTTGATTTTATCAGGAACTAAATTCAAAATTAATAAAAGCGGAAATCCTGGAATGACTGTTGGAGGAACTGGTGATGCATTATCAGGAATTGCAACTAGTCTATTCGCTCAAGGTTTAAGTGCTTTTGACAGTGCTTCATTGGCTGTCTTCATAAATGGTGTTGCTGGTGACAGGGCATATGAAGAAAAGGGAAATGGATTTTCAGCTACTGATTTGGTATCTTTTATTGGTAATGTGATTAAAGATGGATTATGTTAAGGGAATTTTCAAAAACCGTCCAAACAGGTTCATAGCGGAAGTTGAAGTTGATGGCAATTTGGAAATAGCTCATGTGCCGAATACTGGCAGATGCAAGGAGCTTCTTGTTGACGATGCTATTGTTTGGCTTAAACCGTCTGATAATCCAAAAAGAAAAACCAAGTTTTCACTTTACTTCGTTGAAAATAAAAATGTCTTGGTATCACTTTACTCTCAACAAGCTAATTCTATTGTATATGATGCGATTGTTGATGGCAAGATTAAAGAACTTGTCGGCTATTCTACACATCAAAGAGAAAAAACAGTTGACAATTCAAGAATAGATATATATCTTGCAGATGAAAATGAGGAATGTTATGTTGAAGTGAAAGGTGTGACATTGATTGTAGATGGAGAAGCCAGATTTCCTGATGCACCAACAGAAAGAGGTGCAAAACACCTGAAAGAATTGATAAAACTTAAAAATGAAGGAAATCGCTGTGCTGTTTTTTTCCTGATTCAGCATCCTGCAGGTAAATTCTTTAGACCAAACTGGGAAAATGATCCAGTATTTTCAAAAACACTAAATGAAGCACATGCTAATGGTGTTGAAGTTCTTGTTTATAGGTGTGATAATCAATTGGATGGTATAACATTGATACCGGAATCCCTAGATTTTGATTTGACTGAAAACCTCTCCGATAGCGTCATTGATGACGAGTGAAGCAAGATTGTCGTAAGGTGTTTCGCTTTTATTGATTAAAACAAGATTTTTGCCATTAAAATAGTTTATAAGTCCTGCAGCGGGATAAACGACAAGTGAAGTACCACCAATAATTAATGTTTCCGCTCTTGAGATGTAGTCGATGGAAAAATTCATGATTGTATTGTTTAGAGGTTCTTCATATAAAACGACATCTGGTTTTACGACTCCTCCACATTCACATCTTGGAATCCCATCACTTTCTAGAATGTGGTTCAATCCATATTGTTTTCCACATATCTGACAATAGTTTCTGTGGATACTTCCATGGAGTTCCATGACATTTTTGCTTCCTGCCTTTTGGTGAAGTCCATCAATATTCTGTGTAATGACGGCTCTTAATTTTCCTGCTTTTTCTAATTTTGCAAGTGCAGTATGTGCTGGATTGGGCATTGCTTCATCAAAAACAAGATTGTCTTTATAATAATTGAAAAATTCTTCTGTATGGTCTAAATAATAGCTGTGGGATACAAGATTTTCCGGTCTGTCTCCATATTTTCTTAAACTTTCGAAAATTCCATTTTCAGATCTAAAATCTGGAATTCCACTTTCTGTTGACACGCCTGCTCCTCCAAAAAACACGATATTGTTTGATGTGTCAATGATTTCTTGCAATAGATTAATTTTAGACATATTTTAATCTATATTGAAAAATGGTATTAATTTTTTTATATGGATTTTAAAAAAATAAGATAGGATAGCTATAAAGCTATCTGTTTAATTTTTGATAATTTGCTGCTTGAAGACCGTGGTACTTGATCATACCTTCAACTTCTCTTTGATCGGTTTCTTTGTCTTCAAAAGTAATTTGTTCAACACTGTGTAAGCTGAATGGAGATTTTCTGACGATTGGTTGGATTGAACCTTTGAATAATTTCATTACGACTTCTCCGCTTACTCTTTCTTGCATTTTATCAATAGCTTGGTCAATGTCTTCTCTTAAAGGTTCTTGCCATAAAGCTCTGTAGATTAAATCAGAGTAAAGGGTTGACATGTATCCAGCAAATCTTAATTCATCAGTAGTTAAAACTAATTCTTCTAATGCTTTGTGAGCTGCAATTAACAATTTTGCACCAGGAGTTTCGTATACTTCTCTACTTTTGATTCCAATCATTCTGTTTTCGATTGAATCTACTCTACCAAGACCGTTGTTTCCTGCAATTTCATTTGCTTTTTTGATGAGGTCGATTAAAGGCATCATTTCACCGTTTATAGCTACTGGAACACCTTCTTCAAATTCAATGGATACTTTTTCTGGTTCATCGTTAGCAGCTTCCCAGGATTTGGTCCATTCGTAAATGTCTTCTGGAGGTTCGTTTGCAGGGTCTTCTAATACGTCACCTTCAATTGCTCTTCCCCAGAGGTTTTCATCAATACTGTAAATTTTATCGTAACTTAATTCGATACCTTTTGATTCAGCATATGCTTTTTCTTCAGTTCTGGTTAAATTCATTTCTCTGATAGGTGCAATGATATCTAAATCGGACATTGCAAGAATGACTGCTTCAAATCTGAATTGGTCATTTCCTTTACCAGTACAACCGTGTGCGATAGCTGTTGCTCCTTCTTTTTCAGCAACTTCAATGATTTTTTCTGCAATTAATGGTCTTGCAAGTGCTGTACTTAATG
Source organism: Methanobrevibacter sp. (assembly GCA_022775905.1). Classification (NCBI taxonomy): domain Archaea; kingdom Methanobacteriati; phylum Methanobacteriota; class Methanobacteria; order Methanobacteriales; family Methanobacteriaceae; genus Methanobrevibacter; species Methanobrevibacter sp. The sequence goes on along the minus strand of JALFJX010000009.1, from coordinate 208,543 downwards.
GGTATCCTTCGTATTCTGCATTTGCTTTAATTCCGCGTGTGATGTATTCGTTAGCAAATTCTTCTTTAGCATCGATATTGTAGTGTTTTAATCCACCAATTTTGGATGCCATGGTTTTTGCTTTTTCCATTTCTTCGTCGCCTTGACCAACATCTACACATGCAGTAATTACTTCTACATCGTATTTTTCTTCTAATAATTTAACACATACGGAGGTGTCTAATCCTCCACTGAATGCTAAAACAACTTTTTCAGTCATATTTAATCACCGTTATAATTATAATAAATAAGATTTATTCATTTGATAGTTATATTTTTAATAGTATTTATAATTTAGAATTTTCTAGATGTCAACTAGTAAGTTCTCATTTTCAACAAATTCAATAAGCCTTGTGTATGTTGGACTATTCTTTAGGGTTTCTTTATTTCCAACTATTATCAATTTTCTTTTAGCTCTTGTTATTGCAACATTCAAACGTCTTAAATCCTTTAAAAATCCTATGTTACCATCATCATTACTTCTGACTGTTGATATAATAATAATCTCTTTTTCTCTTCCCTGAAATCCGTCAACGGTTTTAACTTCAACAGGAGTTTTTTCCTGTATCACTTTTACCTGGTCTGCATATGGGCTGATTATTCCAATATCTTCTTCACTGATTCCAGCATCCAGGTAGTCTTTAGCAATTCTGACAGCTATTTCTGATTCCAATTGGTTCATTATGGATTTTGAATCTTTTAGATGTGCTTCTCTGTTGTTATCTACATTTGATGTGTTGATAAAAAGCAATGCTTCCTCATGATTGTTTGAATTTAGCAAATCATCAATTTTTATTTCATCAACACTTGCATCACTTTTCAATCCATTATTGTAGAATTCCTTGTTTGGGAATTTCATAAGCAATTTGTTCATTCTATACTGAACATTCAACAGCTGTGATTTGGAAGGGTAAATTTTAATCAACTCTTCAAACAATGTTTTTTCTAAATCTCCTGCCTTTGCACTTATTATTGTTGGTGGGAGTTGTTTGTGGTCTCCTGCAAGTATGAATCTGCGAGCTTTTGCAATTGGAATCAATATGCTTGGTATTGTTGCCTGTGAAGCTTCATCTATGATTGCAACATCGAATTTTGTTTTTGCTATTGAATCAAGGGCTGCTGATGAATTTGTTGCAAGAATAACATCACTTATTTCAATGATGTCCCTAATCATTTTGTTTTCTACTCTTTTTATGTCATCATGAAGTTCATCGATTTCCTGATTGCATTCAATCCACTGTGCCATTGATTTCATTTTTTCAGGACTGACTCCACGTCCTCCTTTTCCTTTTGATGCATTGTGCAATATGTCATAGTTTCCATATCCTCTGCGCAATTGTGGAGTTGGCCTTGTGAATGAATTTCTTTTTTCTATTAATTTGTCAATCTTCTTGTGGATTTTCTTGATTCTTGAATTCAATTCGTGCTTTTCAACCTTGTATGCTAATGTTTGTGTGATATTGTGATCTGATACCCTTTGAGGATGTCCAAGTCTTGTAAGATTCAATTTTTTATTTTCCATCAATCTTTCAAGGATATTGTCAACTGCAGCATTACTTTCGGCTGTAGCAAGCACCTTGTGATTTTGTCTTGTCTCTTGTGATATTAATTCAACGAGAGTTCTTGTTTTCCCGGTTCCAAATGGTCCATGTATCAAAAAGAAATTTTCACATGAAAGTGCATTTTCGATTGCTGATTTCTGTGATGGGTTAAGTGAATCATCAATGTAGTCAATATAGGGGATGTGTCTGTTTTTTCTAGGGTCTCTGTCTGTTAGGATGTACTCAAGTGCATCTTTTCCTCTTAAGCTTAAATGTCTTAAGTTATCTTCCATTCTCTTAAAAGTTACATCATTTGCATATAGGTCAATGCGGACTTTCTTTCTTAAAGCCCATCTTGGAATTCTTTTGTCAAATGCAACTTTGATGAATCTTGACCCTTTTTCGGTAACTGTTCCTGTCAAATCACTTTTGAGGGGGTCTTCTGTACTTATTAAAACCATATCTCCAACAGAAATTTCAGTTTCAATTCTGTCTGATCTTCCAAATTGGACAATCTGTAATCCTAATTCTTTACCAATAAACTTTCCTTTAACTTTATTTATTGCTCTTCCTAACTCTTCTCGTTTTTTACCAGACATTGTGCTGATTTCTTGTGTCATCAAATCTATTTCAGCATCTCTTTCATAATTGACAAGTCTGATTAATCTTTTAATGTATTTCTTCAATTTAATCCCTATTTTTAAATAGGAGTTTTTATGTATATTTAATTATGCATTTAGAAAAGCTAGATCAGTTTGGAAATTTGGAAATGAGTTATATTTCAGATTTTTCCGGAGGATACATTTCAAAAAATGAACATATTTTGAAATATTTGGATTTGACTCCTCTCAATCAGTTTATTTTAGAAAAATCTGTTTATGGTACTCCAATTTTCAAAGTCGGTGGGGGTGGAAAGAAAATAATGATTGTTTCAGGTATTCATGGAAACGAATTACCTCCTCAAATAGCTAATTTATACATGATAAATGAATTATTAAATAAAGATTTGAATAATACTGTCTATTTAATTCCATTTGCAGCCCCAAAATCTTCCATGGATAATGAGAGAACATTGAATTCTCTAGATTTAAATAGGGCGGCCCATATTAAAAATTCAGTCAGTAATTTGATTATGCAGGCTATTGAAGAACTTGGAGTTACTGCTGTGGGTGATTTCCATTCAACTTCTTTTAATTCAAACCCTGGTTGTGAGTCAGTATTTTCATCAAAATCCCCAACTCCTGAAAGTTTTCTCATGGCAAATTATATTTCAAGGGATGTTGGTTCTGAAATGCTTTCTTTTGACTTTGCAGGGTCTATGTATAAAGGAGCCCTTGAAGATGTCTGTAATCTGAATGGTATTCCATCAATCACTTGTGAAGTGTTATCTCCATTTGGTAGTGTTGGCAAAGGCACTGTCGAAACATCTTTCCGTCAAATGAAAAGTTTTTTATCTTATTTTGGAATTTAATATTACTTTTCAAATGCTCTTGGATTAATTACTTTTAATTATATTTAGATAATATTTGTAAGGTGATTTGAGTTGTCGTCTTATAAAGGACATTCCATATTTGCATTGTTACTTGCGTGCATGTTTTTTCACAGTCCTCTGTTAATTGCTTTAACGTTAATTGGTGCAAATATTCCGGATTTTGATCATAAGTTCAAAAAGGAGAATGTTTATAGGATGATTATATTGGGATTAATAATGTTCATATCATTGTATATACTTAAATTACCTTATTATATTGGTTTGATTGTAGTATTCTTAGGTGTAACATTTTATTTTTCTGAACACCGTAGTTTCACTCATTCGCTTTTTGGGGTATTAACATTAACTGCTGCAGTTAGTTTGATATTGATTTGGTCACTACAACTGATTACGGTAGTTTCAATGTTAAATGATCATTATTTGATTTTGGCAATATTGATTGCTTTATTGGGCTTTTTGTTTTTGAATAAAAAGTTATTGATGATTTTTTTACCAATATTTTTCATTAGTTTGTTTGTAGTTAAAACAGGGGACTTTTCCTATATCGAAATAGTTTTAAGTTTACTTTTGGGGGTATTTTCTCATATTGTCATTGATTCATTTACTCCATCAGGAATTAAACTATTTGCTCCGTTATCTTCAAAAAAAGTTTATAAAAATTTTGGGTTGATGGTGGTTTTCGCATTGGCGGTATTGTCAATGTTGTATCATGCTCCTGTCTTGTTCAAATTGTTTGAAATGTATATCAAGTATTAGAAATTGTAGTTACAAACAAAGAAAAGTCCTGATTTTTAATCCATAAACAGAATTTGGAGACAATATATAAAACTGGTAATTCTATTAATGGTCCAATTACAAGAGCAATTGCTATTAATTCATGGTTTGGGAATGAATTTATTGCAATAGCCAGTGCCAGTGGGGAATTGCGAGCAAGTGTTGTCATTGTCAGGCTGGCATACTCTGAATATGTAAAATTTATTTTTTCAGACAGTAACAGGTCTATTATTGTATTTGCAATAAAAAATATAATCAATGGTATGAATATAGAAATTACTGAGTTTAAATTATCAAACAAAAGACTTCCTTGACTTGAAAATATACAAAAGACAGCTATTGATAAAAACCAAATCTCCAAAGATGAAATGGTACCTGTCACTTTTTCTTTTATTGTTTCATTTAAAAGGAATTTGGTAATCTGTGCTCCAACAAAAGGAATTACAATTACAATTAATATTGAATAGATGATTTGCATATAATCCATTGAATTTCCACTTGAAAAGAAAATCACTAAATAAATTGGAAGAAGTAATATCTGTAAAATTAAATTTAGTGGAAGGATGGATAAACTTAAATTCAAATCTCCTTTTGCAAGTTTTGTAAATACTAGATACCAATCGGTACATGGGGTTAGAATCAGCATGAAAAAACCAATTAGTATGTCCACATTTCCTTTTAAAAATAGTGATCCCATGAAATATCCGAATAGTGGTGTCCATATGAAATTTATTGCTAGGCTGGTTAATGTGAATTTAACATTTTTAAAACTGTTTTTTAATTCATTGAGATTGACTTCCAGGAATAATCCGTAAATCATTAAACATAAAAATAGGTTTATCAAATTTCCTGTATTCTGAGCTATTATGTTGATGTTGCTTAAAAGAAGGCCTATCAAAACTGCAGAAAATATAATTATTGGTTCTATTTTTTCGACTAAATTCATAAGCACACCTTTAGGTATGCCTAAATTTATTTTTCATAGTATATAATCTTATTATTTTTTGATATTTTTTCCTTTAAATTTGAATTTCATTAATGTTTTAATCTTTATTTGTGTGATAACATGTGTTTAATGCTTATTTATTTTTTTTAAAAAATTTATTACTATGTTATTTATTTTTCATACACTTTCAAAATAAAATACACAACATTTATAATAAATAATCATGATAAATAATACTGTTATTATATATAGTCAATTTTTTGACTTTTTTAATTATAAAATGAAATGGAGCTTATTAATGTTTTTGACTAGAATTGGTTATGGAATTATTTATTTCTTAGACCTTATTTATGAAATCATTAAATCAACATTTGATGTTGCATTTAATGGTATTATGAGAAGAAATATTGATCCTGTTGTCTTTGACATTGAAACTGTTTTAGAAAGGCCAGTTTCACAGACAATATTAGCAAATAGTATTTCTTTAACTCCGGGTACTTTGTCTGTTGAGTTGGACAGTGAAAATAACATTATCAAAGTAGCTACTATTTCTCCAAGAAAAAAAGAGGATGTTATTCCTTTTGAACCGTATATAAAGAAAATGTTGGAGTAAACTCCTTTTTTCTTATTAAATAATCGAGTGAGATAGTATGGATATATTATTTATTTCAAAATATATTGTGGTTATTGCATTAATGATAATGATGTTAGCTGCATTAAGAGCAAGTGCATACAAATCCACATCAATGGGGCTTTTAGGAAGCTCTGCTGTTGTAAATGCATTTGCAGTTGCATTATTAATCATTGGTGGTTTATATAACCTTGAATTCTTTAGAGATATATCATTAGCTTTAATATTCTTTGGTTTTGTAGGTACTGTTGCTTTCGCTGTAGTTTTGGGAGGTGATGATGAATGATAGAATATATTCAATCAGCTCTTCTTATCATAGCAGCTATTTTAATCATAATTTCCGCAATAGGCCTTCTTAGTTTAGGTAAAGGTACAAAGAATGTTGTTTATGCAAGAATTCATATTGTAGGTGTTTTCGATATTGCATGCGTAATTGCAATGATTGCAATTGGACAATATTTGCTTGCTGGAATCTACTTTATTCTAGCACCGTTCATAGCACACGCAGTCGGTAATGCTTATTGGAACAAAGAAGATAGAGAAAATAATTTAGATTTACAAAATGTTGAAGTAGATGTAGGTGAAGACCATCCATTTTTACATCCTAAAGAAAAAATGCAAGCTTTAGAAAGTGAAAATTCAGAAAAACTCAAAGTAGATGAAAGGTTTTCAGTAACTACATTGGAGATTAATGAGGATGAGTAAGATGATCGAATTTGTATTGTGTTTAATAACAGTTTTAAGTGCCATTCTTGCTCTTATCCAAAAAGACTTATTAAAAGCAGCAATTTTGACAGGATTTTCAGGTGGGGCTCTTGCAGTGCTTTTCCAAATCTTATTGGCACCTGATGTTGCTTTAACTCAAGCTATTGTGGGTGCTGCAATCGTACCTGTATTTATTGCTTTGGCTGTTAAAAAAACTCAGAGGGTGGATAACTAATGGCACAGACTCAACTTGCGATATTATTGACTTCAGTTGCATTAGTCATTGTTGGACTTTATTCTGCAATTTTTATTGATAATATCATAAAAAAGATAATTGGTATTAGTTTCATTGAAGAAGGAGTTAATCTATTCATTGTGGCTATTGGTTATAAGGCAGGAGGTGTTGTACCTATCTTAATGCCAGGTATGGACACTTCATGGTTTGCATCAAACGCAGCATACCCATTGCCTTTTGGTTTAGTGCTTACCAGTATCGTAATCGGTGCAAGTACTCTTGCTGTAATGCTTGCATTGGTAATGGTTCTCTACAGAAGGTATGGTACCTTAAGTACAAGTGTAATGTTGGCAGATACATCAAAACAGGAGGAATACAATGAATGAACTAATTCCACTTATGGTTATTGTTCCATTAATGGCAGCATTGATTATTAGTGCTTTTTCAAAATTCAATAAAGCTACTAAGATTTTTGCATTTGTCGTTGCAATATGTCTTCCTTTAATTCCATTGTTGTCAAATTACGGTCTTCATTACTTTGGAGGATATGAACCAATATTGGATAATGTGACAAATGTCGTATATCACCCTGCAATTACCTATTCATTTACATTCTTGCAACAAATATTCATTGCAATGGTTGGTCTTTTGACATTTTTAGTTGTATTTGTATATTTAACTAAATATAAAGAAGTTTCAGGGCCTTATTTGTTCTTGTTGTTCTTAGGTACAGCAGCAGTTACTGCAATGATTTTAACTGATGATATATTCCACATGTTTGTGTTCTTTGAAATATTGGCACTTGCACAAGTGGGTATAGTTGCAGCTTCATCAATTGAATACAGTTATGAAATGGCTTTAAAGTATATGATTTTAGGATCAATCGGAAGCCCTATAATGCTTTTAGGAATTGGATTCTTGCTAGCATTGACCGGTAGTGTAAATATAACTGATATTGTTTCTGCAGTCCACAATGGTTTAGTGAATGTAACATCTCCGGTATTTTTATTATCACTCGGATTAATCTTCTTTGGTTGGTTATATGCATCAGGTTTACCACCATTTCATACTATAAAATCTGGAGTTTATTCAAAAGCAGAACCTCATGGAGCAGCTTTACTTCAATCATTTACAGTTATTTCCATGATTTCAATCGTATTAATCATGTACAGAATCTACTCTGTATTACCAATATTTGAAGTTCTCATAGTGTTCTTCTCTGTCTTAGCTATGATTTTGGGTGTTTCACTCGCATTAACCCAGACTGACTTCAGAAGAATGATTGGATTCTTGGCTGTTGGAGAATTAGGTTTCATCGGTTTAGGTATTGGTCTTGGAACTAATTATGCAATTACTGCAGGTCTTTTCCAAGCATTAAATGAAATCATTATTACAGCATTGTTATTCATTGGATTCGGTGCAATCGTTGAAGCAACAAATGAAGTTGACACACGTAAACTTGGTGGTCTTTTAGCATACCATCCAAAAGTAAGTCTCATGCTTTTAATTGGTGGTTTGGCAATGGCTGGTGTTCCACCATTAAGCGGATTCCAATCTAAATTAATGCTTGTTCAAGCTTCATTAAATTGCGGATTCCCAGAATTATCCATTTTAGCTATTATGGTGAGTATCGCTACATTTGTAGTGTTCGTAAAAACATTCTACACAATGTTCTTAAAACCAAAACCAGCGGATTTAGATGTTGAAAACAAAGAGGTTCCTCGCGCTATGATATTTGCTATGGGAATATTATTAATAATAATCGTGCTCTTAGGTTTATTCCCAGATCCTATCGTACACGGAATTTCTAGCTTTGTAGGAGGAATAATATGAGCTTATACGACAGAATATTTGATGTTGTAAAACAATTCAGAAAATTGTTCTCACCGGGTCCGGTCACTAATGCGGATGTTTCCGGTAGTATCACAGCAGAAATCTTCTTGATTGTTTCATTTATATTGGCAATCATGTTGTTAAGACATGTAAGTGTGTTACTTGCAGGATTAATCGCTTTAATCGCTGCAGTGATTTTACTTGTTAATATTCCACTTATTCCAAAGTTCAAACTTGAACAAGAGGATTCTCTGGATAAAATGTTATTTTATGCAATAGTAACACTTGCAATTATAGGTGCAATCATGTATTGGGGTGGTAATCTTGTCTAGTCAAACAGTTCGTAATTTAATCGCAGCAGTAATGGCAGCAGTATTTTCTGTTACATTATTAGATGCTGTGTTCCATTTAAGCAGCATGATTAATGCAGGTGTAAGTAATATCTATAACGCTTTGGGAACTCAAATAGCTCCAAACATGGTAACTGTTGTCATTTTTGATTTCAGGGCTTACGATACATTAGGTGAATCAATTATATTGTTAACTGCTGGTTTAGTGGTTTTACTTATCTTTGGTAGAGGATTATTGGGGGATAAACAATGAGTCAAGGTAGTATGATTTTAAAATTAGTCTCTTTACCAATCTCAATGATATTAATCTGTTTAGGTATTATGACTATTCTTGGTGGACACATAACTCCTGGTGGAGGTTTCCAAGGCGGTGCTATGATAGCAAGTGGAGTCATATTGTCTATTCTTGTATATGGATTAGGTAATTCTCCATTGGAATTCTCACATACATATATTGAAGTTCTTGAATCTGTTGGTGCATTAGGATTCATCATTTTCGGATTGGTCGGTTTATTTGTTGGTGGATTTTTCCTATACAATGTAGGTACAGACATATTGAATATCGTACCTTCAGCGATACAAACTGCATTCCACTACCCTGACGTTACCAATGCAGGTATTATTCCATACCTCAATATATTCGTGGGATTAAAAGTATTCGTAGGATTATCTGCAATTGTAATTGCATTTGCAGGATTTAAGAAAATTACAGAGGAGAGCGAATGATGTTAAGTTTAGGACCAATTATATTCGGATTGATATTAGGTGTAATTATAGGATCTCAAATCAAAACAAATGTCGGAGATTCCGAGTTAACTATAGCATCATTTGTAATAATCATTATTGCAGGAATCATTGTAGCATGGCAATCTGGTAATTATCCATTTTACACAGATTTACCAATTTCAACTGCATTTATATCTGCTTTAATAGGAATTTTTGTAGGCAAACTACTATTTGCAAGGAGTAAATAAGGGGTTGTTATAATGTTTTTATCAACTAATACATGTGACGGAAAAAGGGAATGTATTAATCAATGTCCTACAAAAGCTATTAAGTTTATCAATGGAAAAGCATTCAGTTGTCTTACTTGTGGAAAATGTTATGAAAACTGTCCGAATGATGCAATATTCCAAAATAGCTATGGTGGATATGTTGTAGACAGAGCCAAATGTAACGGCTGTGGAATGTGTATGTACAACTGTCCTACAAACAATATTATCATTGAAGATGGAGTTGTATACGGTATATGTTCCCGTTGTGGAGTTTGTCATGAAGTCTGTCCAAACCGTGTTGATGGATATGAACTTGAAAAAGACAAACAATTGAATTTAATCAGATCACTTCAAATTCTAAATCCTCCATTGAAAAATGTTCCTCATAAAAAAGAAAGTGAAACCAAACTGGTTACAAGAAGCTACTTTGGAACAGATTTGGAAAATTGTGTATTATGTGGAAGATGTCAGGAATATTGTCCGACAGGAGCGATTCATGTCAAAGTTGACAGGGATGAAGGAATTTGTACTGGATGCAGATTATGTGAGGATGTCTGTCCGAACAATTCAATGAACAAACATCAAATTGTCAATAAAAAATCCTGTACACTTTGTCTTAACTGTATGAAAGCTTGTCCTCATGATGCAATTTCTGTTGAGGACTTTGCTATTGTGGTTAACAAATTGAATCAAAAACCACATGGTTCCTATGTTTCATGTTTAAACTGTGGATTATGTGCGGATTCATGTGAAAATGAATCTTATAAAAGGGTCGATGGTAAATTAAGATATGATCCAACAGCAGATACAGAAAATGCAAACCATGATGTTGCAATTAGTTACTGTCCTGTAAATACATTGACTGAAAGCGATGAGATGTTCATCTATGATGAAGTAAATGATGTTGAATTGCCTACATTAGCAGGATTCTGTGTATCCTGTGGAAAATGTGTGCATGTTTGTAATGAAGACTATGCACGTCAGTTCATGACTCACTCATGGGATGGTAAAGTTTCAGATGATTGTATATCATGTGGAATCTGTGTTGAAATGTGTCAGGAGGATGCAATTACACTTAACAGAGGAAGTATTTCAGTTGACTTGGATAAATGTATATTATGTGAAAACTGTGCTGTACATTGTCCTGTTGATGCGATTCCTAAATCTACAATGTACAAAAATGAAATTAAAGATGGATTCAATTTCATTGAACAAAAATTATGTATGCATTGTGGCTTATGTTACAAAACTTGCTCATATGATGCAATTGAGAAAGTTGATGATTGTTATGTTGTCAATGAAGAGAATTGTACATATTGTGGTGCATGTAAGAACGCATGTCCTGCAAGAGCATTTTTATTCGAAAGAAATTTTAAAGATTCAATAGAGGGTATTTAAATGAGAAATTTAATTAGAATAGCTTTAGAAGGAGCATTTACCAACTTTAAAAGAATCTTTTTTGCAGCTGATAGAGTTACAGATATGGATATGAGAAATCAAATCGCAACTCTTTCAGTTAAAGTAGATGATAGAGTTGATGAGAATGCATGTATTGGATGTTCTGGTTGTGCTAATGTATGTCCAACAGGTGCAGTTGAAATGAAACCATTAGCTCATCCAGTTAAATTGACTGAAGGTTGGACTAAAGATCAAGTGCCTGAAATTAATCTTGAAAAATGTGTCGTGTGTTACTATTGTCATGATTTCTGTCCAATATTCTCACTTTATGGGCAAAAAGGAGCAATTCATCCAACTTGCGTTGGTGATCAAGAAGTCAATGTTTCAGAATTCCTTGATGAACCATTTAAAATATCCGATGATAAGATTAAAGTTATTGCACAATATTTATCAGACAAAACTGTATTAAGAAATAAAGAGGATGGTGATTAGATGGGAATTAAATCATTTTCAAGAGCAAGAGCAATTCACGTCATGTTAGTTTATACTGGTGGATGTAATGGATGCGATATTGAGATTGTTAATTCAATATTATCACCAAGATTTGATGCTGAACAATATAATGTGTTCTTAACTTGGAATCCACGTGAAGCTGATGTTTTGGTTGTAACCGGACCAGTTACACATTTAAATAGGAAACCATTAGAAGCAATCTATGAAGCTATTCCTAATCCTAAATTAGTAGTAGCTGCAGGAAGTTGTGCTTTAATGGGTGGAGTTTATAAGAATTGTCATGGAGATATTCCTTCAGAAGAGATTGAAGGACCAGTTGAAAATATCATACCTGTAAATGCAAAGGTTCCAGGTTGTGCTGTAAGGCCACAAGATGTTTTGGCTGGAGTTGTATCACTTTTACCTACATTATTAGATGCGGACTAGAGAGGGGATAAAATGGATGAAAAAGTACCGACAAATAATAGTATTGAAACAGAAATTCCAATGGGTACAGTTCACCCTGCTGCATTGGAGCCATATAGGGTAAGGTTTTTTGTAGAAGATGAAATCATTCAGGAAGCTGAAATTACTATTGGTGTTAATCATAGGGGAATAGAAAGAATCATGGAAGGTCTTCCTGTTCAAAAGGCTAATGCGCTTACTGAAAAAATTTGTGGAATTTGTTCCAATTCACATGTATGGAACTCATGCAGAACAGCAGAAATTGGTTTAGGTATTGAAATTCCAAAGAGAGCTGTATACATTCGTGTAATTATGGGGGAACTTGAAAGATTACATTCTCACTTCTTGTATTTAGCGCATGGTTGTGAAGTGCTTGCTCACGAAACATTTTCAATGAGAGTATTCTACTTAAGAGAAATCGTTATGGAATTACTCGCTATGATTGGGGGAAACAGAGTTCAATACGGTTGCTCTGTTTTAGGTGGAGTAAGACCAAGGTGTGAACTCGATTCAAATAAACTACAAAGACTCAAAGATGACATGGATAAAATCGAAGAAGGTTTGTCAGGTTTTGCTGACAGGTTTGTAGCAGATCCAATTGTATTGTCAAGGATTACTGGCGTGGGAGTATTGCCACAAAAACAAGCTATAAAATTAGCAGTAACAGGACCGTCCTTGAGAGCTACTGGTGTTGCAAGGGACTTGAGAACAACTATGTTTGAATATGATGACTTTGATTATAATGTAGTTACTCAACCTGACTGTGATGTAAAATCCAATTTATTGATGAGGGTTTTAGAGTCATTCGAATCAATAAAAATCATAAGACAAGCTATCAGGGATATTCCTGAAGGTAAATTAGTTAACCATGATTGGGAAATGGTTGACACTGATGGTATTGTTGAAAGTTATATTGAAGTTCCAAGGGGAACATTATATCATTCTTATGCATTGGAAACTGGTAGGATAAGACATTGTATCATAAGAACTCCGTCAATGTCAAACATCGGTGCAATGCAGTATGCATGTATCGGAAACCACTTGACTGATGGACAATTATGTATTGTACAATGTGACCCATGTTTCACATGTACTGACAGAGCAATTGAGGTAATTAGGAGATAGATTATGTATTCAAATATACTTACAAATCCGATAGTTGCAGTAATTCTTACTGTACTTGTTTGTTTTGTAATTTCAACATTGCTTCCAGGTATTGAAAGAAAGTATGTTCATGCAAGGATTCAACAAAGGATTGGACCTCTTGTTATTGCTCCTGGAATAATGGCTCCAATTAAATTCATGTTTAAGGAAAATATTGAAGTTTCATCTCCAGTTCCAAAATTATACAAAGTATTGCCGATTATTTGTTTCATTGTGGTTTTATGTGTATTCATTGCATTAACTCCACAGGCTTACAAAATACCTGCACTTGCAAGCTTAGTTGCAATTGTTGGTTTTTTAAAAGTTGAAGAAATCTGTTATGTATTAATGGGGGCATTATCCAAATCTGTAATGTCTGTTAAAATGCCTTTCCCAGATCGTGTAAAAGGTGCAGTACATTTAAAAGCTCCATTATCATTCATTGAAGACATAAGTGCAAAAAGATCTTTAAGGATGATTACTTATGGATCATTCCCATTGTATTTGGCATTATTTGCTCCGGTAACTGCAGCTAGAAGTATTTTCTTGCAGGACATTGTAACTTTCCAACAAGTTCACGGACCTTTCTTGTTTACTGTAGCGGGAGGACTTGCAGCTATTGTATTCTTCATCGGTTATATGATTATATTAAATGAATATCCATTTTCAATTATCAAAGCTAAATCTGATGTTATTGAAGGGCCATACATGGAATATGCTGCAAAATACAGGGCTATTGTTGTTTTAACCAGAGGATTCTTTATGTTTGTTCTTGGTGCAGTATTTTCAGTATTGTTCATCGGATTTCCACCAAGCATCTTGTCATTAGGAATTCTTGTCAACATTGCAGTTGCTTTAATATTTGTGTTATTGATGGGAGTATTCTCAGCATTTGCACCAGTATTTACAAACAAACAGTTATTGCCTACAATCTTAGGAACAACTTTACTTGGAATCTTGGCTATTGTGCTTGGATTATTATAGGAGGAATTATTTATGAAATTTGTTATGATGCCATATCACATAATAAGTCTTGGAGGATACATTGTTGAATGGGATTTTCCTTACAGAAATCTTATAGTAGTTAATAAGACCTCCGAACCAATTAAAATGGAAATACCTGTGTTTGATGAAGAATGGATTCATGAACATAGGGATTTAGGACTTGACGTTATTCCAGTTACTTTGAATGATAATTTTTTAAGCATGTGGAAAAGAGCACATGCTGAATTAGATAAAGTAAGGCCAAAAAATGAGTGATTATACATTAACTATTAAATCTGATGAGAAAAAGGGAGTATTGTATGATATTACTGATGTTATCACAGAATATGGTGCTAACATTAGTTATGTTCATCTTTTTGTTGAAAAAAACAACATGGGCTCCATCAACCTTGAACTTGAGCATGTTGAAAACATTGATGATTTGATTGTGGATTTGGAAAAAATTGAAGAAGTCAAATCAGTTGAATTGCATGGTTCTCAATTGGATATTTATGGTAAACGTATAATTATAATCGGTGGTGGAGCACAGGTATCTCAAGTTGCTATGGGTGCAATCACCGAGGCAGACAGGCACAATATACGTGGTGAACGTATAAGTGTGGATACTATTCCACTGGTTGGTGAAAAACCTCTGGCTGAAGCTATTGAAGCTATTTCAAGACTTCCTCGTGTTCATGCTTTGGTTTTGGCAGGTTCACTTATGGGTGGTGAAATCACTCAGGCAGTCAAAAAGGTCAAGGAAGAAAGCAATTTGATTGTAATTTCACTTAACATGCCGGGTAGTGTCACTAAATATGCTGATTTAATTATCACAGATCCGATTCAGGCGGGTGTTTTGGCTGTAATGTCTATTGCAGATACTGCAGTTTTCAACATTGAACGTTTAGATGGTAATATTCATTTCTAAATAAGGATATCGTCCTTATTTTTAACTTATTTTTTCACATAAATTTTCATATTCGCAGTTCATGCATTTCTTAGGATTCTTTTTAACATTTGGAAGTTTCTTATTTTCAATTATTTCTTTTACCTCCCTAATTACACTGAACAATGATTTTCTGAGGTCAACGTCCATCACAACTGGTCTTCTGTCGCCAATTTTTTTGTAATCCACAAATCCGACAAACACTTCGGTGTCAAATTCCTCTTCAAGAAGTATTGCATTTGCAACAAGTTCAACTGCATCCTGGTCCCAAACTCCCTTTATCGGAGGATTTGAGCTCTTGATGCTTATTGGGTAGTATCTTCCATCAATTATCTCTATTTTATCGCACATTCCAATCAATTCAAGCTGGGAGTCTTTGATTAGATAAGAATAAATGCAGTTTGGAAAGAACATTTCAGTAATGCCAAATCCGTCCTTATCCAATATTGTCATTGCCTTTTTGGCTTTGATACTTAGTGTCTTTATGTTGAAGTAAGTTTCGTCGTTTATATCATCAACCTGTTCGGGGGTAAGATGGATATCTGAAGAATTCATTGATTCAGTGGTGCTTTTTATGTATTCGTAAATGTTTTGGGATAATATTTTTTCAATTTCATCCAAATTCATTTGCCTTTTGATTTTACGAATATTCTTCTGCATCAAATCCTGGATGTCAATTTTCAAATTCTTGATTTCAAGATAACTATTGTATTTTTCGTTTTCATTGGTGTCTACATGTGTTTTTAGATATAAGCTCATTGGGCAGTACATGTGCATTTTTATGGAAGATATATTAATCATAGTTTAACCTCTTAAATTCTGTATAATTGGTTAGAAACTGTTCATATAAATATATTGAAGTTTTAAATTACTTTAATTTTCTTTATGGGTCTAAATATTTTAGTTAGATGCTTTTTTTGAATTATAATGGTCTTATTGTTTTCATATTAAATAAAATTCAATATATGTGGATATATCTGGTTATTGTTCTGAGAATATGAAAATTAATTAAAAATTTTTAAATATAATTTATGATATATTATAAAATACCAAGAATTCATTATTGGATTTATCCAATAACGAGATCATATCAATTAAATTAAAGGAAGTGTTATCATGGGAAAACTAGATGGTAAAGTAGCAATGGTTACCGGTTCAACATCCGGTATGGGTCGTGATTCCGCAAAACTCTTCGCTGCAGAAGGGGCAAAAGTTGTTGTAACTGGAAGAAACGAAGAAAGAGCTAAAGCTGTTGTTGATGATATCAAAGCGGAAAGGTAATGAAGCAATCTATGTAATTGCAGATATGGCTAATGTTGATGATATCAAAAAAGTTTTCGATACCACTATGGAAGAATACGGTACTGTTGACATTTTATTCAACAATGCTGGTTTATTAAGTGTCACTCCTCTTTTAGAAATGACAAAAGAAGAATGGGACAGAGTATTTGATGTGGATGTATATGCTGCATTGTACTTAACTCAATTAGTGGCTCCTGTAATGAAAGAAAAAGGAAAAGGTACTATTATTAACACCTGTTCAGTAGCTTCATATGCTGCTCACTTCGGTTTCGTTGGATACATCAGTTTAAAACACGCTATTGCGGGTCTTACAAAATCAATAGCATTCGAACTTGGTCCTGAAATAAGATGTAACGGTATTGCACCTGGTGCTATCCATACTGCTATGGTAGATAGTATTGGTGGTGTAGAAGCATTACAAATGATGGTCGACGGAGCACCAATGAAACGTGTAGGTCAAGGAGAAGATATTGCAGCACTCGCTTTATTCCTTGCTTCTGATGAGTCTGAATTTGTTGACGGACAAATCATCAGATGTGACGGTGGATTTGAATGTTAATTTAGTATGGGGATATTCTTATCCATTACTGCCTTTTAAATCTTTTTTTCTAAAATTTAATTAAAAAATAGTATATTTTGTCTTGTTTTTTAAATAAAAAAATAAAAAAAGAAATAGCTAATTAATTAGCTATTCAATGTCTACTTCGTAGTAATCTTCTGCTTTTGCTGGTAATTTAGCAAATACAATTGGTAATACGATTAATACTACAGTTAAGATTCCCATAATGGTTAAGCTTAATGGGTCTGAACTTGTAATTGTGGAGTAGACTCCTTGTATCCATAAGATAGCGATACAAATTGGTAAAATAAATTTAATAACAGCTTTCCAGAGTTTACCTACTTTGATTCTTGAATCTGCATTCAATGTTTCAATTAATTTATCAAAGTCGTAAATCCAAC
Organism: Methanobrevibacter sp.; assembly: GCA_022775905.1. NCBI lineage: Archaea > Methanobacteriati > Methanobacteriota > Methanobacteria > Methanobacteriales > Methanobacteriaceae > Methanobrevibacter > Methanobrevibacter sp. Next base: position 191,312 of record JALFJX010000009.1, on the reverse strand, counting down.
CGAAGATTATACATTCAATAAGGATTCCGAGTAACAATGCGAAGTTGTTTAAGAATGCATCGAATGCTCCGAGTATTGTACTTCCAAGTCCTGTTGCAAATATTGTGGAAATTAAGAATCCTACAATACAAATGTATGTAACAGCTTTTTTACGTTCAATATCGAATTTTTCAGAAATTGCATAAGTTGCCACTTCAAGAAGTGCAATAGCAGAGGTAATTCCTGCAAATAAGATACAGATGAAGAACACTGGTCCAAGAACTGCTCCTACAGTTCCCATTGTGTTGAATACTTGTGGGAATACTACGAATGCAAGTCCTGTTCCTTCAGTTACTAACTGATCAAATGGAATTCCACTGGTAAATGCCATGAATCCTAAGATGGAAAAGATTCCAATTGAGTTAAATACTTCGAATGCTGAATTTGAAAATGCAACAGTTACTGCGCTGTCTACTAATTTTGATTTTTCTGGTAAGTAGCTTGCGTAGGTCATTGCGATTGCCATACCTAAACTTAAGGAGAATACAATTTGTCCAAATGCTGCTAGCCATACATCTAGATTGGTTAATGCATTCCAGTCCGGTGTAAATATTTGGGTATATCCGATTGATGCACCAGGTAAGGTTAATGAGAATGCAACAATTCCGATTACCATGAAACAGAGTACTGGTAATAAGATTTTACTTACATTTCCAATTCCGTCATTTAAGTCTCTTTTAACAATCAACCAGATTGCTAACCATATTGCACAAACTGATCCGAGTACGATTGGTACAATTTGGAAGATTCCAGTTACTGAGTCTGTTGCTTGTAATACGTTGCTTACAAAGAATGTGTCTGGATTCGCACCCCAACCTTTTGTGAAACTTAAAACAACATAAATTAAATCCCATCCAACAACACAAACATAGTATGTTGTGATTAAAAATACTACTAATACGATGAACCATGCGATTGGTTCTAATTTTTTACTTACTGCGAATAGAATTCTGCCTATTGACTTTTTGAATCTGAATCCAACTGCATATTCTACTAGTACAAAGGATATTCCTAGTAAAAATAATGAAACGATATAAGGAATCATGAATGAACCTTCACCGTTGGAGTAGAGTACATTCGGGAATCTCCAAATGTTTCCGAGTCCGACAGCTGAACCGATCATAGCCATCATGAATGCAAAATTACTATTCCATTCTATCTTTTTCTCACTCATGTTATCACATTACATTAAAAAATATAATATTAATATTTTAGTAATTTGAAGTTTATAAATTATTTGGATTGATTTTGCTTATTTTCGTTCGGAATTATCTTAAAATTGTTGAATGATTGTTTAAAGAATTTTATAACTTTGAATGATATTCAACTAAAAAACGATGGCTATTTCTAAAAGATATGTAATGGTGATGTTACAATTTTATCAATTTGTTTAATGTATATGTCTAGAATATTTTTTATTATATGAAAAATTAAAATAAAAAAAGAGTTGGAAGTATAAACTTCCAATTTAAGCTGGACTTTCCTTGAGTTTCAAGTATTCGTCAATTGCTTCACGGGTGGTTCCGACAACAATTCTGTAATAGTCCTCTTTTCCTTCAGTAATTACTTTTTCCACTTTACCTTTGGCTATTACATGTTCGCCGTCAACTACTTCGCCTGCATAAGTGTGTGTAAATGAAACAACCTCTTCAATAGGTGCTTCAACGCCGTCCAATATTTCCAAGTTTTCGATGGTGTATGATGAAGGGTTGTCAAAAGCGCCAAGGGCACTTATGATGTCACATTCGATTTGAGCAATTCCTTGTGGTTCATAAACTGTATCTCCCCAGGTTCCTTCGATTTCATCATAATCTCTGGTAGCTAGGATGTCAAATAATGTTCCGTTTATTGTTCCTCTGTTTGCTTTTCTGTTTTCATACCATCTGAATTCTTCTTTGGTTAAGCTTTCATCACTCATTCTTTTGTTGTAGACGAAGTCCCAGTAGTCATTTGTAATACCTTGGACTGTGATGTGTTTGTCAACTTCTTCAATGTAGACTTCTTTTCCTCTGTGTTCCTTAAAAGCAGCTATTGCTCTTCTGTGGTTGTCAAGACCATATACAACAAAGTCGAGGTCGGATACATCACTTTTTTGAAGTCCTGGCAAGATTGAACCTGAGATTCCTAAATGGTCATAAGGAATGTCTGCCATGAAATGGAAAAAGTCAGCAACGTCCATCAATTTTGCAATGAGTTCTGGATTTTTGACTTCTCCTCCCTTGTCGAAAGTATCCTTGAGGCCTAAAAGTCTTTTTTCAGGTTTGATGATTCTTTCAACCTTGTCCAATGGCACTCCCATCATTTCAACATTTGTAACATCACAGAAATACAAATAATCTGGGTGGTTTTCTCTTAAGTAGGTATAAGCTTCTGCAGACCCTACTTTTCTGTATCTTTTGCCGTCTTTTTCCCTGTCACCTTCTGGATCTGGGATATATCTTAAAAATGAAATAACTCTGTCTTCAGGATGGATATAATTTGTTGATGCGAAATATAAGTCATCACTTGTGTAGATAAAATCTCTTGTTCTTACTTGTTCCATTATATTATCTCCTAATAAGTTAATTTATGGGACATCTTTAAATTAATTTTTCATTTAATCTTAATATTTATATAAAAATATAATCAAATTTAAATTCATGACTATTACTCATAAACATGTTGATGAAATATTTGAATATGATGGAAGTCAAATCAATCCATCATGGGCTTTCCAGGAATTTGGAATTTATGGCTCTTCAATTATAACCTGGATCGGTCCGGTTAACATTACTCCAGATAACTTAAAGGATTTTGCAGATGTTGGATTGGAGATAAAATCCAATTATATGGTTAATTTTATCTGTGAATTCTTTGATCAACAACCTCCGAACATGAGGATTGCTTATCTAAGACAAAGACTTCTCGTAATGATATTCAGGGAAATTTTGACTGAATATGGAATTGCATCTAAAAGGGAAGGCGATGATATATTTGTGGATGGTGGAAAATTGTCCATTTCAATAGCTAGTGTTTCACTAAGCTCTGCAAAGATACATTTTGCACTTAACCTTGAAGATAAGGGAACTCCGGATGATGTTGAAACAATAGGATTATTCGACATTAAGAATAATGATGGTACTCAAATATTCAATAAGGAAAATTTATTGGATTTAATCAATGAAACTGCTTTAAGGTTCATTGATGAACTAGAATCAATTGAAAATGATATAAGTAAAACAAAGGTGTTAGGATGAAAATTTTAGTTAACGGTATTCAATCAAATTTAAGATTCTCCTCTGCTCATGTAATTCCAGGACATGAATCCTGCGGATTTATTCACGGACACTCTTACTTTGTAGATGTTGAAATTGAAGGTGAAAGAGCAGGTAAATTTGAATTTGTAGTTGATTTTAAACACGTAAAAGGATTTACAAAAGCAGTATGTAATGAACTTGATCACAGATTATTGATTCCTGTTTACAATGATTTAATTGAATTCAAAGATTTTGATAAGGAAACAGGTTCAATCGATGAACTGAAAGCAAATAAAACAATTCATTTCAAAATTGATGGTAAAGGATATTCAATTCCTTCTGTTGACTGCGTATTATTGCCTCTTCCATATACTTCTGCTGAAGAGCTATCAAAATATTTCGCTGAAAATTTAGCTGAAAAATTATTGGAAGAAAATTATGATAACTTAAAATATGTTGCAGTCTGCGTAAATGAAGGTATCGGTCAAGGTGCTGAATATAGGAAAGATTTATGATGAAAGCTCCTGTAATAGAAATATTTTCAAGTTTTCAAGGTGAAGGTCTTTTAATCGGTGAAAGGCAGATTTTTGTCAGATTTGCAGGATGCAACCTTAACTGCAACTATTGTGATACCAATGACAGCAAATCCGAAAAGTCAGGAAAATTGATGACTCCTGAAGAGGTTTTGGAAGAAATCAATAAGATTTTAACTCCTGACTGCAAGACAATTTCATTTACCGGAGGGGAGCCTAGCCTTTATCCGGAGTTTATCTCAGAGGTGGGTAGACTTTCCGATTTGGACATCATGCTTGAAACTAATGGTACCTTACCAAATAATATTGATAGAATTGAACGATTGGATATGGTTTCATTAGATATTAAGTTACCTGAACACTTTGACGGTGAATTTGATGAGCAAATTCTACTAAATGAGATAAAATCAGTAAGTTTATTAATGGAGAAGTCCATAAAGGTATATTGTAAAGTAGTCATATTGCCTTCAACAAAAATAGAATCATTTAAAGAGGTAGTTGAAAAATTATCAGAAAATATTTCAAACAAAAACAATCTTAAAGTAATTATCCAACCTTCCAGTCCTCTAAGTGATTGGAAAGACATTAATTTTAGATTATTCGATTATTCTAAAGTTGTTGGACAATATTTTGATGTTTCCACCATTCCTCAAATCCATAAGATTTTGGATATCGAGTGAATTTTGTTTTTAATATTTTGATTTTATTTTTTTGATGCATTGATTGTTAGTAGAGGTGTGAAAATGAAAGATAAAACATCCATTAATAGAAAATCAAATACTGGCGCAGTTGAACATGTGACAAAAGTTCACGATAAGGAAGGAGACATAATGGCTCTTGCTACTAAAGAAGTTATTTCCATTCCTCCAACCAAATCTATCAAAGACACTGCAAAAGTAATGATGGAACATGAATTCAGAAGATTACCTATCACTGACCCTGGTTCTGGTAAATTATTAGGTATTGTTACCGTAATGGATATATTGGATTTCTTTGGTGGAGGAAAAAAATTTAACATTATTGAGAAAAAATACGAAGATAACTTTTTAGCAGCAATCAACGAACCTGTTAAAGAGATCATGACTCGTGATTTAATCACATTATCTAATAAAGCTTCCATTGGCGAAACAATCAAAACAATGTTGGATAACCAATTAGGTGCTATCCCTCTTGTTGATGCTGATGAAAAACTCACAGGAATCGTAACTGAAAGAGATATTGCATTGTCTTTAGCGGGTGTAGCAGGAAAAGAAACTGTACGCGAATACATGAGTCCTAAAGTATTCACTACTACTCCTGGAACCCCATTGGAAAGTGCATGTAAAATCATGGTTAGAAATGGATTAAGAAGAATCCCAATTGTCGGTGGTGAAGCTGACATTTCCAAAGCACATAAAAAATTATTAGGTATCTTAACATCAACTGATGTTATCAGATTCTTAAATGCAAAAGAATTATTCGATAATTTAAATTCAAATTTAGCTACTGATGTTTTAAAAACTACTGTATCAGACATTATGGTCAAAGACCCAATTACAGTAGAACAAACAATAACTATCGGTGAATTATGTCAATTATTCGCTGAAAACAATATTGGTGGTGTACCAATCATCAAAGATGATGAAATCGTTGGTATTATCACTGAAAGAGATGTCTTAAACTCAGTTAGAAGAGCATAACTATTGTATAAATTATTCAAAGGAGATGATAGTAATGCAAATTAAGAATTTGATGTCTGAAGATTTAATCACAATAGACAAAGATCAAAGTCTTTCTGATGCATTAAAATTATTACGCAAACACAACATTTCCCGTTTGCCTGTAACAAACAATAAAGAACTCGTTGGTATCATATCTGAAAGAGATATTGCCAACAAACTTGGATCTTCAAAATCTGAAAATATGCCACCGTCAAGGTTCCATATTTCTTCTGTAATGGTCAAAGATGTAATTACAGTTTTAGAAACAATGCAATTAGGTGATGTGGCTGAATTGATGCTTGAAAATGGTATCGGTTCAGTTCCTGTTCTAGATGATGACAAGATGGTCGGAATCGTATCAAAAGCGGATTTCGTAACTCTTGCTGTCGGAATTGTATTTGACAAGATTACTGTAAAGGAAATTATGACAAAAGATGTGGTAGCGGTCTCTCCAAGCGACAGGTTGATTCACGCAAGAAGACAAATGCTTGACGCTAAAGTTGGAAGAGTTCCGGTTATTGAAGAGGATGAACTTAAGGGAATCATCACTTCAAAAGACTTGATGAGAGCATTCATTGACTTTAGGAAAAGCGTTCCTGAAAAGTATCAGAAATCTCAAATCAAAGAAGTTCTTGTTGAAGATGTAATGTCTTCAAATCCATCTTCTGTATCAAAAGAAATGTCAATCACTGAAGTTTCAAAAATCATGATTGAAACAGGATTCAATGGTTTGCCTGTTGTTGAAGACGGCAAAGTTATTGGAATCGTAACACAAACAGATATATTAAGACTAATTGCAAAATTAGAATCTTAATATCTTTTTTTATTTTTTTTAATTTTATTTTGGGGGTAATAATATACAGGTAATTTCATTCTTAGGGCCTAAAGGGACTTTCACCCACGAAGCAGCTAATATGATTGGAGATAATTTGATTCCATATTGTACTATTCCTGCTGTTTTGGAAAGTGTTGAAAATGGTGAGTCATTATATGGTGTTGTTCCAATTGAAAACTCTATTGAAGGGCCTGTAGGAATTACATTAGATTCTCTAGCACATAAATTCGACTTAAAAATATCCGATGAGATAATCATCCCGATTAATCAAAACTTGATGGTAAATCCAGGAACCAAAATGGAAGACATTGAAGATGTCTATTCTCATTCCCAGGCAATATCTCAATGTCGTGAATTCATTGTTCAAAACAATATTCAGCCTCATTATGCAGTAAGCACTGCTAATGCTGCAAAAAACATTGTTGGTGATAAAACCAAAGCAGCTATTGGAAACTCAAAGGCTGCTGAATTGTATGGTTTGGAAATAATCAGACCAAATATTCAGGATACAGACAATAATGAAACAAGGTTTGTTGTTGTATCAAAAGATGATCATGAGCCAACTGGAACAGATAAGACTTCAATCATCTTTTCTATCTATGAAGATAAACCTGGTGGTTTGTATAATGTATTGGGGATTTTCCAAAAAAACAATGTTAACTTAACTAAAATCGAGTCTAGGCCTTCTAAAAAAGGTTTGGGAAAATATGTATTCTTCGTTGATTTCAAAGGACATAGAAATGATGAACTTATTGAAAGAATCATTTCAGAAATAGAAGATAAAACTTATTTTTTAAAAGTTCTAGGTTCTTATCCTGAATTTAGGTAAACTATAAATTATTGTTTTAATATAAATTTTATTATAATAATTCAGGGAGGGTAGGAATGCCAAATGATAGAGATAAACTTCTAATGATTATGGATAGTTTAGAAGTTGATTACCGTTCTGGAAGAATTTCTCCAGAGAAATATAGTTATTTTCGTTCCAAATATGAGGACAAGTTAAATTCTATTGATGCAATGGAAGCAACTAAAAGAATTAGGTCCATGCAAGGTAAGTCAACTCCTAAAACCACTCAAAAGAAAAGAAGTAAAAAACCTACCAAAAATCAAAAGGAAAAAGAACAGGATTTAGTTCAAAAATATATTATAAACCCTAAAAAGGGTGATGCCAAATATAACAAAAAAGAAAAGAAATCAATGAGTAGTGGAACATTTAAACTATTATTATTGTTAGTATTAGTCATTGGATTCACTGTTGGTGTCGGTTATGGTGTATTTAATTTGGATTTCAATAATTTTTCCGATACATCTTCAGTAGCTATTGTTGATGATACTGCATTCCCTGATGTTACTGAAAATATTGTTCAAAATACTACAAAAACTACTTCTTCATATAATCGTAGTTACACTAGCAATTATTCATCCACAAGTTCTGATATTGAGACTACTACAGATTCTTCAGATGATTCTGGTTATTCAGGCAGTGGAGGATATTCAGATAGTGGTAGTGGATCTGGCTCAGGTTCTTCAGGAAGTGGTAGTGGATCAGGCTCTGGTTCAGGTTCCAGTTCATCTGGTGGAGGATCAAGTTCTGGCGGTGGCAGTTCTGAATCTGGAGGAAGTGATGAATAGCAATATTGCTGTTTCAAAGGTGATTTCATGAAAGATGATGTTTTAAAAAAAAGTATTATAATTATTTCATTTGTAGTATTACTTGTTTGTGCATTCTCATGTGTCAGTGCTCAGGACAATAATGCTGACCTTACTATGTTGTCATTATCCAAAGGAGGTCTTTCAATCAATTATCCTTCAAACTGGGGTTATTCTGATTCAAGTTCCAATTATTCAATAATGGCAATATCCAAATTGGACTCAATCGATTCATCAGGCATAGGTCAAGTAAATATTAACTTTGAGAAAAAGGCTGTTGATGGTGACCTTGATTCCTACTTGAATAAAACTTATACATCAATGCAAAGGGATTCCTCATTTAATTTGACTTCTGCCGGTGATGTAATGGTTGACGGTATTCAGGCACATGAATACATGTATTATTCCAGTCACAATGATACAATGAAAGGTCATAAGGCTGTTTGGTTTGAAAAAGGTGGACAGGCATATGTGATGTTATACAGTGCACCTGTAAATGAGTTTGAAGACAATTTATATGTATTTGATTTTATCTTATCCGATATTCAAATTACATAATTACTTTTTTTATTTTTTGGAGGATTTTAAATGATTATTTTATGTGTTACTGGTAGTATAGCGGCTACCGAAGCTATTAAATTAGCTCGTGAATTTAGACGTCAGGATGTTGAGGTAAAATGTTTTATGAGTGATGCTGCATGTGAACTTATACATCCAAATTCAATGGAATTTGCAACAGGTCAGGAAGTTGTAACAAAATTGACAGGTCAAATCGAGCATGTCAAATATTCTCAGGAAGATTTGATATTGGTTGCACCTGCAACTGCAAACATTATATCTAAATTTGCATACAAAATAGCTGATGATCCAATTTCCACTCTATTAATTACTGCATATGGTCATGACACTCCAATCATATTTGTTCCATCAATGCATGATTCAATGTTCAAGGCAATTAGAGAAAATATTGAAAAAATCAAACAGGAAGGATCAGCTACTTTTATCAAGCCTCGTATGGATGAAGGAAAAGCTAAATTCCCATCAAAAGAGGATATTGTGCTTGAATCTTTAAGAACTATCACTTTAAACAAGAAGGATTGATCTTATTAAAGGAAAAAGAGTTTTAATTAGTCTTGGTGGAACCTATGAACCTATAGATTCCGTAAGGGGAATTACAAACAAGTCATCTGGGAAGATGGGTTTGGCACTTGCAAAAGAAGCATACATTAGAGGTGCGGACTTGACTTTGGTTGTAGCTAAAGTCAGTGTTGATATTCCTTCTGTTTTCAATGTTGTCCGTGTGGAGACAGGTAATGAAATGAACGAGGCTATATTGAATCTGATTCCTGATTTTGATATTTTCATATCAACTGCAGCTGTTTCTGATTTTGAATTCAAAAAGAAAGATGATAAAAAGATTGACTCAAGCAATTCTTTATCATTGAATCTTAAACCTGCAACAAAAATCATCCGTCAGGTCAAAAAGGTAAATCCTGATATCTTTCTTGTAGGGTTTAAAGCGGAATTCAATATTACAAAAGATGAGATAATCTGTTGTGCTAGAAAACAGATAGAAAAGGCAGGTACGGACATTGTTATTGCAAATGACATATCAAAGAACGAATGTCAATTCGGATCTGACAATAATGAGGTTCTGATAGTTGATGATGATGTAATGTCTGTTCCACTTGCATCAAAAAGGGAGATTGCAAAAGTCATTTGTGATGTAATTTCTAAAAAAACATCTTCACATGTAGATTAGTGCATTCCTTAGATGAATTTTATATCATCACTATTATTATTCTTATTTTTTTAAGTAATTATTTTACTAAATTTTATTTTAACTATTATTTTAATCAATCATTATTTTAATTTAAGCAATACTTTTTTTCTTCCAGTTTTTTGTTGTACAATAGTTTTCATGAAATTTTCAAACTTTAATTTGTATGGGTAATTTCATTAGTATCATTTCCAGGTAATCTTATTTTCTCATCTGAAAATTATATCCTCTTAAAAATTAGTTTTGTTGTTGGCTTTTCAATGAATTAATTTTTTAATTTTGCTGGTAAATTTTTATGCAAAATTAGCACTTGGGAGTAATACTTTTTTTAATTAAAATGAGTAAAATTGTCTTTGAAAAAAAGTCTTCTAAAAAATAGTATTTTTATAAAATAAGTTCATGCCTTTAGGTTTTCGTTAAATGGAGTGATTAATAGAGTGAATCAACCTAAAGGGCGCTTCAATGAACTTTTATTTTATTTGCATTAGCATATATAATTTTTAGGTTTCTAGTATAAAAAGGTATCTAAGTAATACTTTTTTGGGGTTTTTGTAGTAATTTTTTATGTTTCTTACAGCTATTTTTTTGTCGATTTGGTGGTGAAAATTAGTCGATTTTTTTTAAAAATTTTTCTCCACCAATAATGCAATATGGTCTTTCTCGTATGGTTCCAGTTTTACTTTTTCAATAATCTTAAAACCTTTTTCTTTCAATTTCTTTTCTTGTTCCTTGAAAATCTTTTTAGGTTTTTGTACTACATCGATACTTCTAGCTTTAATAGTTATAAGTCCCTGTGCGTCATCTTTTGCAAACATGTTAATATTTCTCATAAACAGTTCACTTTGTGTTGGCTGAGCAACATCACAGTACACTAAGTCGACCTTTTCAACAATGTTTAGATATCCTTTTGGTTTGGTTGCATCTCCTAAAATCGGAGCAATATTAAACCTTTGACGTGAAAGTTGGACTAATTTTTTAGCTGTTGTCGGTGAAAATTCAACCGCATAAACTCTTCCATTAATTACAATATCTGAAATGTGGGAAACTGTTGTTCCAGTTGATGCACCAAGGTACAATACTTTTGAAGTGTCCTCGAGCTTTAAATTTTCTAATCCATTTAAGAGGGCTGCTGATAGTTTTGAACGTCTAGGATTCCACATCCTGTATTCGACATCTTCCTGAACTAGTTCTTCTCCATAAACTGATACTCCAGGATTTAGATTCTTGGTTGCTACATTTCCATCTTTAAAATAAACATTCATGCTCTATCTCCTTTTTTTCCTTTTTTTACCTTTTTTCTTACTCTTTTTAGATTTTGAGCGTTCTTCATTCCTTCTTTTAGTTGTTTTTGTTGGAAATGGATTATTTTTCTCTATTTCTTCAACTCTTGCTGTGAATTCATCTGCAACATTTTCATCAAAAGTCTTGGTAAATACGTCTCTTCTAACGGCCAGGGAAATCATTCCTGCAAGCATTCTTGCAATCTTACCGCGATTCCACCATTTTGCACCCCTTACTTGTGGGTGTTGGTAGATCAATCCGTATTTAGGCGCCCTGTCTCCGCTTTTCAAATGTCTGAACAATGCCTTTTCAGCACCCATTATCTGAACTGTACTTGAAGGATAGACTGCAAGCCTTTTGATGCCTCCTGCATGTGAAATCAATTTTGCACCAAGAGATGATCCAACCAAAAGCTTCAAGTTAGGTGCAATAGCTTCCATTTTTGCATCAACATAATCTTCCATGTTTTTTCTGGATTTCTGGAGTTCATAAATAGAATTAGCATAATTATTCATGATTTCTAAATCCATAGGATTGATGTCTTCTTCGAGATCAATAATATCACTTGGAAATGCGTCAGGTTTTGCTTCAATAATCTTTTCTTTGGTCTTGTTTTGTGATATTAATTTGATGTATGTCTCATTGTTATGTATAACGTCCATTTCTGGGAAGTAAAGAGCATACCATTCACGAATTCTTTCAATCAATTTAGAAATACTTTCATCAATTTCGTCAATAGAGTTAATAGCTTGGATTAAATGTTTGTCTTCAGAAGCTGAATCCTTCTTGATTCTTGAAATTGCAAGACTTCTGTAAATTGAAGTTATCTCTTCTGAATCAAGGCCAAATTTTTCATAATTTTCCCTTAGGTAGTCCCCACCTTGATTCGGTGACTTTACGGTTATCTTTTCATTGCCATAGTCAGAGCGTCTCTTGTTTGATTCTATGATAATTTCATCATAGTCCTTTGAGACTTCTTCAATTATTTCTAATTCTTCTTTAACAATTTTTTTATCATCAATTTCAGCTAATCTGTTAACTATTTCATCTTCTGGAAATAATTTTTCGGATATTAACTTATTTTCACTATTAAAAGCTAAAAACCCTTTAACTGAGTAAGTTATATAACATTCCATGAAATTAAATATTTTTTTTATTTTTAATAAGTATTTTCATGTTATACGAAGATTTAATTTATTTAAAAACTATAAGATTAGTATATTATTGGATTTGAGATTATGTCAGACAAGAGTTATAAAGATTTGAAATATGAATTAGAACTTAAGAATGCTGAAATCGATGAACTCAACATTGAGCTTGAAGGCAAAAAGGAAGAAATAAACAAGTTGAAGCTTTATGCAACCAAATTGAAGTATGAAAAGAAGAATCTGGAAGATAAACTTGACACCAAGATAGATTATGACAAGGCCACAATGGGTGAGCTTGATGACCTTTCAGAAAAAATCAGGGAAAAGGAATCCATCATCGAGGACAAGCAGGATCAGGTAAGATATCTCAGGTCATTGATTGACGACTATAAGACTCAGGTGAGCAACAACACTGAAAACCTTGAAATCCAGCTTAGAAAAATAACCAAAACATATGAGGACCTATTGAAACAGAAAGATTCAATCATTGAAAAGCAGGATGAACAAATTGCAAATCTACTCAAATCCAAAGAAGAAATAATTAAATCCAATAAAACCAATATAATTAGTTTAAAATTGCAGAATGACAAATATCAGGAAATAATTGATAAGTTAACAAAAACTAATTAAATAGTTAATTACAAAGTTAATATCATGTTAAATACTAATATTTGTGGAGTTGAATTTAGAAATCCTTTGATGTTGGCTGCAGGAATCATGGGAAGTAATGCTTCATCAATGAATTGGATTTTAAAATCAGGTGCTGGTGGAGTCGTTTCAAAATCATTTTCCTTAAACCCTCATCCAGGATATGTTAATCCAACAACTGTTGCAGTTGATGGAGGTATAATTAACGCAATCGGGCTTTCAAACCCTGGTGTTGCTAATTTCAAGGAAGAGTTAAAAAGGATTGAAAGGGACAATAATGTTGTCATTGCTTCAATCTACGGAGCAACCCCTGATGAGTTTTCCTCATTGGTTGAGGAGGTTCAGGAATTTGTTGATATGATTGAACTGAACATTTCATGTCCTCATGCAATGGACGGTTATGGTGCTTCAATCGGTCAGGACTGCAATTTAAGCCATACTATAGTGTCTGCAGTTGCAGATGCTTCTGATGTACCAATCATCGCTAAATTGACACCTAATGTAACTGACATCACTGAAATTGCAAAAACCTGTGAAGATGCAGGTGCAGACTGCTTGTCATTGATCAATACATTAGGTCCTGGTATGAAAATCAACATTGATGTTGCACGTCCTGTATTGTCCAATAAGTTTGGTGGAATGAGTGGTCGTCCAATCAAGCCGATTGCTATAAGCAATGTATATTCTGTTTATGAATCAGTTGACATCCCATTGATTGGTGTCGGCGGAATCTACACTTGGGAAGATGTTGTTGAATTTATTTATGCAGGTGCAAGAGCAGTTCAAATCGGTACTGCAATAATGGATGAAGGAGTTGAAGTATTCGGCCATATCAACGAAGGACTTGAAAAGTTCATGGAAGAAAAAGGATTCTCATCCATTGATGAAATGGTTGGACTTGCACACAGGGAGTTGTAATTATGATTAATGAACCTAAAATTGTTGAAATAACTGAAATTATCGATGAAACTCCTACAATCAAGACTTTCAAATTCGGTTGGGACATGGAAACACTAGGAAAACCAAACCCTGGTGAATTTGTAATGGTCTGGAACTTCAAAAACGAAAAGCCAATGTCAATTGCACAAATCAATGACAATGAATTGGCAATTACCGTTAAGAATATCGGTGAATTCACTTCTCAATTGCATGATTTAAAAATCGGAGATCAAATTGGAGTTAGGGGAAGCTACGGTAACGGATTTGACAATTCATTTGAAGGAAAGAAAATCCTTGCAATCGGTGGTGGAGTTGGAATGGCTCCAATCAATGCAATAGCTTCAGATTTAATCAAAAAAGGAAATGAAGTTGATGTGGTTGCAGCAGCAGTCACAAAAGACGAATTGCTCTATGCAGATTCACTTGAAGAATTAGGTGCTACAGTTCATCACTGTACCGATGATGGAAGTTTTGGATTTAAAGGATTCGCAACAGATTGTACTAGTGGTTTACTTGAATATGCAACTTATGATTATGCATTTGTTTGCGGACCTGAGATAATGATGAAAGGAATATTCGATATTCTTGAAGCAGCTGAAATACCTGCTCAATATTCTCTTGAAAGATACATGAAATGCGCTCTTGGAGTGTGCGGTCAATGTTGTGTTGACAGTGAAGGATGGAGAATATGCGTAGAAGGTCCTGTTTTTGAAAATTACAAAATAAATAAAATCACTGAATTTGGAAAATACAGAAGAGACGCATCTGGTGTCAAATATTAAGGCGATAACATGGGAATTGATATTAAAGAGCATTTTACATTTCCGGTTCTTTTAATCGGTGTTTTATTGATAGTTTCATTAATATTCATATTTCCAGTCTTGAAGATGATTGTCTTGGGAGCTATCCTGGCTTATCTTGTTAGGCCAGTAGCTTTTAAGATCCAATCAAAATTAAAATACTCATCTATTTCTATACTTCTTGCAATGGTGGTTGTTCTGATACCATTGATTGCACTTGTAGGATATATCTCATATGAACTCACTTCAGTGGCATCAACACTGCTTGCATCTGGATCTTCAACTGATATCAATTCATCAATTTCACAATTAGTATCATATTTACAAATCAATGTAGATTCAAATGCAATATCACAGGAGATAACCTCATCATTTGAAACAATTGCTGGTTATGTCGTGAACTACGGCGTGAGTTTCCTGTCCAAATTCGCAAATCTTACTTTGGATTTGTTTGTATTGGTCTGTTCAGTCTTCTACTTCGTTAGGGATGGGGATAAATGTATGAACTTCATCAGAAGTTTTGTTCCTGAAGATTCACTTGAATTTTTCGATAAGACCGTAATGGATGTAAAGGATGTACTTAGAAGCATATTCTACGGACACTTCCTGACTGCAGTAATAATCGGAATATTTGGCTGTATCGGTTATTCACTTTTAGGATATCCATTCGGAATATTCCTTGGTGTACTGACAGGTATCTTACAGTTGATTCCGATATTCGGCCCATGGCCAATCTACTGGGCACTGTTCTTCATTGATGTATTCAGTGGAAACTATCCAAGAGCAGTAATTGTGCTTCTGTTCGGATTTTTCCTAAGTACTGTCGATATGTATATCAGACCTGCCCTTTCAAGCCATTATGCAGATATCCATCCGTTGATTTTGCTTGTGGGATTCCTTTCAGGTCCTTTGGTATATGGGATAGTCGGTTTTATCGTCGGACCTTTGATTTTAGGAATAACCTATACAGTTTTAGACAGCTATAGAAAAGAATACCTTATGGGAGATGAATAGCATGCAGAGAAATGTTGTTATTTTAGATATTGATTACGTTACCTATGAAGACAGACCTGTCATCAGATTATTTTCAAAAGACGGGGATAAGAACATCATATTGCTTGATGATACATTTGAACCTTATTTATATGTTGTATCTGATGATTTGGATGAGTGCATAGGTGAAATTCAGGATAATTTGGATGTTGTTCGCATTGAAAAGGTAACAAAAAAGGATTTCCAGATTGAAAAGGAATTTTTAAAGGTTACATTCAAGCATCCTCAGGAACTTGCAAAAAACAGGGATGCACTAAGGGACTTGGACAGCGTAATACAGATAAGAGAATTCGATATTCCGTTCTATAGGAGATATCTGATGGACCGTGATGTCATTCCGATGACAGAAGTGGTTGCCGTTGGAGAAAAAGTGGATTCATTTTTGGATTTGGACTCATCAAAACTTGATGTTGAGATAATCAAGCTTACAGAGGAGTTGACACGTGTTCCGGAATATCCTCAAAAGTTCCGTATATTGAGTTTTGATTTGGAAGTCAGAAATCCTCACGGAATGCCAAACTCAGAAGAGGATGAGATAATCATGATTGGAGTTTCAAGCAACTTCGGAATCAATCAGGTCATCTCAACAAAAACAAACTCCGAGGATAGGAATGACTTTGTAAATCAAGTCGGAACTGAAAAGGAAATGATTGAAGAGTTCGTTAAAATCATAAAGGAAAACAATATTGACATTCTTGTCGGATACAACTCAGACAACTTCGATTTCCCATACCTCAAGGACAGGGCAAAGATATTGGGTGTTGATTTGGACATTGGAATGGACGGATCAGACATCAAGTTCATAAGAAGAGGATATGCCAATGCGGGGTCATTTAAAGGATTGATTCACGTTGACCTGTACCTTGTCATGAGAAGATACATGTCTCTTGAAAGGTACACTCTTGAGAGAGTATACTATGAACTCTTTGGTGAAGAGAAGATTGATGTTCCGGGAGATAGAATCTGGGAATTCTGGGACAATGGAGGAGAAGAACTGGATAATCTGTTTGACTATTCACTTGATGACGTAGTCTCAACATTGAAAATTGCAGAACAGACATTGCCTCTCAATCTGGAGCTTACCCGTATCATCGGTCAGCCTCTTTTTGATGTTTCACGTATGGCAACAGGCCAGCAGGCAGAATGGTTTTTGGTAAAGCAGGCTTACTTTGATAATGAGGTTGTTCCAAACAAACAGGGAGCAAACTTTGCAAACAGGGCTGCAGCTGAAGACAATGAAGGTGGATATGTAAGGGAACCTGAAAAGGGACTGCATGAAAATCTTGTTCAATTCGATTTTAGAAGCCTGTATCCTAGTATCATCATCTCAAAAAACATCTCTCCTGATGTAATGTATTTAGGGGATGTTGAAAATGAAGATGAATATAACATTGCACCTGAACACGGTCTTAAATTCAAAAAGGAACCTAGAGGTTTCATTCCTTCAGTTATTGATAAGATCCTTCAGGAACGTTTCAGAATAAAACGTGAAATGAAAGCATCAACAGATGATACTGAAAGAAAAGCATTGGATGTACAGCAGCAAGCTATCAAAAGACTTGCAAACACCATGTATGGTATCTACGGTTTTCCAAGATTCAGATGGTATTCATTTGAATGTGCAAAAGCCATTACTTCTTGGGGAAGACAATATATTAAATCATCCATAAAAAAAGCAGAAGAATATGGATTTTATGCAATATATGCTGATACCGATGGTTTTTATGCTAAATATAAAAAAGAAAAAAAGTAAGAGAAAATTAATTCTCTTATTTAGTTATTTTTATGCTTGATGCAGCTGCTTTTGCAACACAGTATTTGTTTGCAGATGTAACTACAACTTTATGTGTTCCGGTAGTCAAGGATTTCACATTAAGCTGTGCAATTCCTTTTGAATTGGTTTTTACAGTGTAAGTTTTGTATTTTTTACCTGTATAAACTTTGATTTTTACTTTAACTCCACTAATTACTTTTTTGATTTTGTAATTTTTCACAGTAACTTTAAAGTAAGTAGTTTTACCTTTTTTAGCAGTTAATTTAACTGGATATAATTTGGTTGGAGCTTTTTTAACTACAATTTGGGATGTAACTTTGCTTACACTGAAATCTTTGGAATCTGCTCCTCTAACTTCAACTTTGTAAGTCCCTGGTTTTAAACTGTCTAATGCTAATTTTATTTTACCATCAACACCAGTTTGACCATTGTAGTTGTAGTAACTGTATTTAGTGACGTAAACTCTAATGTTAAGTTTTGCAGCATAAATTGGTGCATTGCTTTTCTTAGTGTTCATTAATTTTATGGTAAAGTATTTGCCACTGTTGTAGTAAGCAGTTACTTTTGGTGCACTGATTTTTGCACTAGCTTTTTTGACCGTAATTGTCTTGGTAACTGAATTTGCACTATATCTACTGTCTGCACTAGTTATGACAATTTTATGACTTCCAACTGTTAATGGAGCTTTGATGTTAACGTTTCCATATTTGTTGGTTTGGAAAATATAATTATTGTATTTTGAACCAGTATATATTTGGACAAGAACATAAACATCAGATATTGATTTACCACTTTTGTCAGTAACTTTAAAATTTAATGTATATCCTGTGTTGTAGTAGATAGTTGATGCAGATGTAATTTTTATTACTGTTGGTATTGTTGTTACAGTCAAATTAGTTTTAACAATTGTTGACTTTACATTATTTTTGGTTGATAACTCCACTAAATGTTTACCGACAGTTAAATATTTTGCAGATATTTTTCCATCTTTATATTCGATTTCATATAATTGTATGGTTTTAAAAGTTACAATCCCATTTTTGTCAGCAGTTCCAGTAAATCCTGACCTAATATTTTCACCTAAAGTTATGGATAATGTTAAACCAGTTAAATTTTCAGTATTATTATCACAATCCACTAATTTAAATGTAAATGCACCATTATTATATTCACTTTTAGTATTAATCTCTTCAATTTTAACATTATAAATTCTATTCAAGGTAACATTTGCCGATTTAACGCTTTCATTAGCATTATAAACAAGAGTTATTGTTGATGTGGTAATGTTATTTGCTAATTCATAATTGAATATTAGTGTATTGTTCACAATTCTAAAATCAGTTATACTGATGTTTTTGGTAACATTTCCATCTTTATATGTTAAAGTAACATTGAAATCTTCTTTGTTAATCACTTTTGGATCAATACCATTTGTAACATTGATTGGTACTTCAACGGTTCTTGTACTGTTTACATTAACAGAACTTGGTGCTTGAATTGTATAATTTCCAAAAATGGTCAAAACAATATTTTTTGAAGAATTGGTATAGTTACCGTTTCCTAAATAGCTAACGAGTAAATTATGTTTACCAAGAATTAATGTATCTTTGATAATGATTTTTGAATTATTATAATCAAATTTGATTGTTTTTGTTCCTTCTTTAACTGTTAGGTTGTTAGCTGTAATTCCTGTGATTTCTTTGGATTCGTTATCATTAACAGTCAAATCAATTGTCTTGTTTGATGTTTCATCTATTGAAATTTCGTCATCTGAAACAACTGTTGTATTTATTTTCTGTGGTGTTGTGGGTGTTGACGGGTCTACAACTGGGTTGTCATCCATAACAACACTGGATCCGTCATCTGATAGTTCCACTGTATCGTTAGCAGAAACATCACTAGCACAAGCAGATCCTATGATTACTAATTGGAATAATGCCATTGCTATTAATAAGACATAAGAGTTTTTAAGTTTCAACTTTAATTCCTCCTTTTTGAAAAAAATCATATTAGTTAAAATAGAGTTTATGATTTTCAGTAATTTCTATATTACTTTTATAAACAATTATATTTTTGTACAAGTTAATATATAATCATTTTTATTTTATTGTTTATAAATTAAAATTTACTTTAACTTGTATCAAGCGAAGTATAAAAATTTATCATCGTAAATTTTATAAAAAAAAGAAATTTTGAAGAGTATAATTATTCTTCGAGGTAAGAATCTAAGTCGATACTTAAATCGTCACAGATTCCTTTTAATTGTTTGTATAATTTTTCGTCAATGTTAATACCATTAACTTCAGCTTCTTTAACCCTTTTAACTTCCAAGTCACCAGGTACAGGAACGTTGTCACCAGTAGCTCTTACTTGTGCAATGAAATCTTCGGTGTTTGCTTTGAATTCATCAAAGTCACCAAATTTGGAAGGGTCAATTACTACGTATAAATCTCCTTTAGTACAGTTTTTCTCAGGTGAGGCAGTACCGGTTACTCCATGTCCATATCCTGCTTGTACTAATGGTCCAGTTAATACTTCGATTAATAAGGATAATGCGTATCCTTTGAATCCACCGAATGGTAAGATTGATCCTTTTAATGCTTCTTCTGGGTTGTTGGTTGGTTTTCCATCAGCATCTAATGCCCATCCGTCAGGTAAATCTAAACCTTTTCTTTTGGATTCGATGATTTTTCCACGTGCAGTAACTGATGTTGCCATATCTACAGTAAGGTAACTGTCTGATGGAATTCCTAATGCAATAGGGTTGGTTCCGATTAATGGTTCTTTTCCACCGATTGGAGCAATTGCAGGGTCAGTATTTGCAATTACAAGTCCAATACAGTTTTCTCTTAATGCTAAGTCGGAATAAAATCCAGTAACTCCAAAGTGGTTGGTATTGTGAACACCAACACATGCAATACCCATTTCTTTTGCTTTTTTGATTGCAATTTGCATAGCTTTGTAGGATACTGCTTGTCCAAATCCGCTGTTACCGTTAATTAATGCCACTGCAGGAGTTTCTTTTTCAATAGTAATGTTTTCTTTTAAGTTGATTGCTCCTGCTTCAATACCTATGATGTATTGTGGAAATCTACCGAGCCCGTGTGATGTAAATCCTTTTAAATCTGCGTCTACTGTAGCTTCAGCCACTAATTCCTGATCTTCTTCGCTAGCCCCTAACTCCTTTAATATTTCTTTTACAAGAGCTATTTCGTTATCTATCATTATTTTCATCATATCAGCCTCTTTTTTTTAATTAGTATTCAAGTTCGCTGCCTTCGAAAGCTTTGACTTTGATTGTTTCATCGTCAGTTACGGTACCGATGATTTGGCAGTCGCAATATTCATTTAAAGTATCCATAATTTTATCTGCCTC
Organism: Methanobrevibacter sp.; assembly: GCA_022775905.1. NCBI lineage: Archaea > Methanobacteriati > Methanobacteriota > Methanobacteria > Methanobacteriales > Methanobacteriaceae > Methanobrevibacter > Methanobrevibacter sp. Next base: position 170,517 of record JALFJX010000009.1, on the reverse strand, counting down.
TTCCCCATCACAGATAACAACAAAACCGACACCCATGTTGAATACTTTGTACATTTCTTTGATGTCTACGCCTTGTTCATAGATAAGTTTGAATATTTCTGGAACTTCTGGAAGGTCTGTAATGTCATATCCTACGCCTTTTTTCAAACGTCTGAGGTTGGTGAAACCTCCTCCGGTAATATGAGCAAGACCATTAATATTGTATTCTTTTTCGAATAAAGCAACAATAGGTTTAACGTATAATTCGGTTGGTCTAATTAATTCTTCACCAATGGTTGTTTCTCCATTAGGCATTTTGTCATCGACAGAATAGCCACCTTTGTCGAAGATTGCGCTTCTAGCTAAACTGTATCCGTTAGAATGAATACCATTACTGTTAATACCGATTAAGACATTTCCAGGTTGGATGTCTGCACCGCTGATGATTTTATCAACATCTACAAATCCGATACCTGTTCCTGCTAAATCGAAATCTTTGATAATTCCAGGAAGTGAAGCAGTTTCTCCACCAATTATTGCAATTTTTGATTCATTAGCACCTTTAACAAGACCTTCAGCAATTTCAGCTGCTCTTTCAGGGTCTGGTTTTTCAACAGCGAGGTAGTCCACTAAAGCTATTGGTTCTGCGCCGACACATAAGATATCGTTAACTACCATAGCAATACAGTCAATACCTACTGTATCGTATTTGTTCATCATTTCTGCAATTAAAATTTTACTTCCAACACCGTCAGTACTCATTGCAATAGCTTTGTCTCCTAATCTTACTAAAGCTGCGTAATGACCACTGTCTGTAATAATATCTCTGCATTCTAATGTTGATTTGAGTTTATCAGCTAATTTTGAAACAGTAACTGCTTCTAAGTCAATGTCAACACCTGATTCTGAATATGTAACCATTTTAACACCTATTGTTTTAAAAATAAATAAATTGTTGTAATTATACAACATTCATCATAATTATTATTTGTTCTAATTAGTATTTATTTATTATTAATGTATTCTCACACTATCTAAATTAATTGGAGTTTTTGTCTCTATTTTATAACTTCTGTGTATAGAAGATGCGAGGTCCACAGTTTTGTATGGGTCTCCGTGACATGTAATGACTTTGTCCGGTCTTGGATTAAGTCTTTTTACGTACTCCATCAATTGTCTTCTGTTAGAGTGACCACTGAATCCATTAATGGTTTTGATTTCCATTCCAACATTGAAAATTCTGGTTTTTCCGTCGTCGTCTTCAAGAGGAATTTCTTTCCAACCTTTTTGAACTCTTCTACCCATTGAACCTTCGGATTGGTAACCTACAAAGATTAAAGTGTTTCTTTCATCTTCACATAACCATTTGAAGTATTCAACTGAGTTACCACCGGTTAACATACCTGAAGTGGATAAGATGATTGCCGGATCTTCACTTTCAACAATATCTTTTCTTTGGTCGTGGTTTTGAACTTTATTGAATAATTCAGAAACAAACGGATTTCTTCCCATGTGGAAAATTTGGTCTCTTAAGTCTTTACTTAAGTATTCTGGTCTTGCAGTATGGATTGCAGTTGCTTCCCAAATCATTCCGTCAATGTAGATTGGTACTTCTTCAATTAATCCATGTCTCATGTATTCTTCTAATACTACCATAAGCTCTTGTGCCCTTCCTACAGCAAATACTGGAACGAGTATTTTTCCGCCACGTTTAAGAGTTTTGTAGATGGTTTTCATCATTTCTTTTTCAGCGTTGTTTCTGGAAGGTTGAATGTCTTCTCTTCCACCGTATGTACTTTCCATAATAACTGTTTCAGCACGTGGGAAACGAATGGTTGCAGGTTCAAGTAATCTGGATGGTTCGTATTTGAAATCTCCTGTATATACCAAGTTGTGGGCTCCGTCTCCAATGTGCATATGGGAGATTGCTGAACCTAAGATGTGTCCTGCGTTGTGTAATGTTAATCTGATATCCGGCGAGATGTCAGTTACTTCACCGTAATCTAATGTGATTGTATTTTTAATTGCCTGTTTCACATGTTTTGATGTGAATGGTAAAGGATTACCTTCCCTGTGAGCAATATCGAGATGGTCGAATTGTAAAAGGGTGGTTAAGTCTCTAGTTGGGGTTGTACAGTATACTGGTCCATCATATCCGTAATGGAATAAGTATGGTACAAATCCACAATGATCTAAGTGAGCGTGAGATATAATAACTGCATCTAATTCTTCAATTGAGAATTCTGGAACATTCAAGTATGGGAATGCATTTTTGTTATCTGATGCAGCAACGTTTACTCCACAATCTAATAAAACACGGCTGTTTGGTGTTTGTAAAAGCATGGATGAACGTCCAACTTCTTTAAATCCTCCCATGGAAGTAACTCTTGCCCAGTCATTTGGGTATTTGCTTCCTTGGTGAATTTGACGTCCTAAACGTTGTAATAATTTTTTCCTGTCTTTACTACTACTTTTTTGAATAGTTCTAATTTTTCCAATAATATCGGAACTGATAGGTGGGGTTCTTAAGATTTTAGGTGCCCATCCTGTATTTTTAACAATATTTCTAGAAGTAACTCCGTATTTTCCAATAACAAGGCCTGGTTTCTTAGCAGTAATAACTACTTCTCCAGTTACAGTATCAAAGTAAATATCAGTAATTTCCGCTCCGTTGGGAACAATTTCGTGAATTTTATTAATGGTTGCTTCGTTGTCAAGCAATGCGCTTTTATCTGATCTGATAATTATTCTTTTTCTAAGTTCTTTTGCAAGTGATCTAATTAAGTCACCGTTTTCTGTTATAATTTCTGGATTTTTGGTGTAAACTACTACTTCTGGTCCTTCGAATTCTACTTTGGAAACCTGAATTTCATTAGGTAGTTTTTGCAAAATCTCTTTTTTAATATCTTCTAAAATATCTGAAGCCATATAATCCCTTCAAAAAAAGTTTGTGTATTAAGAATAGTTTATGAAAAGCTTTAAGCCAATAATTAGTTAAATTTCATAAACTATGTACACATTTTATATAAAAAAATAGTTAGTTATGAAAAATTAGTTTTGCTTATAATTTATCCAAAATCTCTTTTACTTTTTCATTATCTAACATTTCAAAGCCGTCTTTGTCCACTTTAGCGACTAAAAATCCGTTTCCGGAGTAAGTGTCACGTTCGGAAGCAGCTCTGATAGCTCTTATAGCTAATTCAAGTCCTTCTTCTACTGATAAATCATCTTTAAATCTGTCTTCAAGAACACCGTATGCTACGATGGAACCTGATCCAGTTGAGATGTAATTATCTTCAATCATACCACCAGCAGGGTCTAATGAGTAGATGGATGGTTTGTCTCCGTCCATACCTCCAAGTAATATTTGTACATACATTGGTCCTGAACGTAAGATATTTGCAGTTAATGATGCTGCAGCTTTAACGCTGATTTCATCATTGTTTCTCATTTGGTATAATGAGACTTCTGCACCAATAACTTTCATTAAACTTTGTGCATCTCCAACAGAACCTGCAATGGTTGTTGCAATGTGATCATCAATTTTAAATATTTTTTCTGCTACTTTATGAGCTACTAAGTTTCCCATAGTTGCTCTTCTTTCAGTTGCGAATACAATTCCGTCTTTACAAGTAATTCCGACGGTGGTTGTACCTTCTACGATTTTATCTTTCATTTAAATACACCTCATATAAGTATTTAAAATATCTAATTTCAACTACTCATAGGTTAATATAACAAAATAAATTAATATATTCAGTATTAATTTTATTTAAAATCAGAATCAATATAGTATAAACTAACAATACTATATTATTAGATTAGTATATATAAACTTTTCTTTCTAAAGGTGAGTAAAATGAAATATAAAAAAATTGGGGATATTCTAATTTTGGACAACAAGTACTCAGATAATAATTTCGAGGAGTTGTCAAAGAAACATAATGTGAAAACCATAATGAAGATCGACCACATTCAAGGGACTAAAAGGGAACCTATCTATAAGGTTCTCTATGGAAGTGAAACAGAAACTATCCATAAGGAAAATGGCTGTCTGTTTAAATTGGATTTGGCTAAGGTAATGTGGTCAAAGGGAAACAACAATGAAAGATTGAGGATCGCAAAGCTTGTTGAGGATGGTGAAACAGTGCTTGACATGTTTGCTGGGATTGGATACTTTTCCATTCCAATTGGAGTCCATGCAAATGCAAAGGAAATCATTCCAATTGAAATAAATCCGAATTCCTATAAGTTTCTATGCGACAACATCAAACTGAACAAGTTGGATAATGTAACTCCTATATGGGGTGACTGTAAGAATGAAACACCAAATTTCAAGGCTGACAGAATCCTAATGGGTTATGTAAAAACAACTCATCATTATCTAAAAATAGCTATTGGCAGTCTAAACAAAGGTGGAATTATTCATTATCATGAAACAGTTCCAGAAAAATTAATCGAAACTCGACCGATAGAAAGAATAAGGGCTCAAGCGGGAAACAGGGATGTTGAGCTATTGAAAATAAATAAAATAAAAAAGTATGCTCCCGGTGTAGAGCATGTTGTTATTGATGCTAGGATAAATTAGATATCTTCTCAAGAAGATTATTGTTTAACCATTCACCATTAATGTATTTTTCATAGATGCATAACCTTTCGGTCAGTTCGAATCCTGCATCAACGGTTAGCTTTTCAAGTTCATCAATTCCCGGCCATGGGGATGTGATGTTTACATAATCAGGACTTACGGGTGAAACTCCGCCCCAATCGTCTGCACCGCATAATAAGAATATCTGTGCGGTTTCATTGTTGAGGTTAGGTGGAACCTGAATACTGACGTCAGTATCTCCAAAAAGGAGAGTTCCTGCAATTACGGTTCTAATCATATCTAAAAAGCTTGGTTCAGGCCAGTCTTCCATTTCAATTCCAGGTATTGGTGTGAAATTTTGAATAATCACTTCTTGGATATGTCCGTATTGGTCATATAAGTCTCTGATTGCCATTAATGATTCTGCAACTTCTTCTTTTGTCTCTCCAATTCCGATTAATATTCCTGTTGTGTAGGGTATTTTAAGTTTTCCTGCATTTGCAATGGTTTCAAGTCTTAAAACCGGATTTTTTCCAGGACTTTTATTGTGTGCAGGCAATTCCATTAACCTGTTGGATGAGTTTTCAAGCATTAATCCTAATGATGCATTAACTTCTTTTAGTCTTTTCAAATCATCAAAACTGAAGTTTCCACCATTGGTATGAGGTAATAATGTTGTTTCGTTCAAAGTCATTTGGCATATGTCTATAACATAATCAATCATTCTGTTATATCCATATTCTTTTAGTTTGAGCTGAACAACTTCTTCTTCATCAGCATCTTCACCGAAGGTAAAAAGAGCTTCCTTGCAGCCATATTCTTCAGCTTCCTTTAAGCTTTCCAAAACTTCTTCCTTTGTTTTGAGAATAATAGCTTCTGGATCATCAGGATTTTTTTTAAAGTTACAGTATCCACAGTCATTTCTGCAAATTTCAGTCAATGGTATGAATACATTTTTAGAATAAGTAATAAGATTATTCTCCCTATATTGCACTGTCTGTGACATGTATTTAATTATGTCACTGTCAGTAGCATTTAAGATTTGGAGAATATCTTCTTTTTTTAAATTAGATTGCATTTTAATCTGTGTCATGTTTTGAAACAGTTACTTCAACATATAATGGTGGGAATTCATTTTTATCTTCCCAAATAGCAACAACAACATCAAAACCTGTAAGTTGGAATATTTTATATTCAACAACAAGTCCCATTGATTCAAGCTCTTTTTTCATTCTAGCAAATCCATTTGCATCAACGGAACCTAAAGATTTGTCAGTTTCTTTTATATGTTCGTCTCCAGCCTTTAATATTTCAGTAACTTTTTCTGAGGTTGCATCTAACTCTGTTCCCCCAAGGATTTTGCCTAACTCGGTAAGTTTTGAGTCAAATTCAGCAATTGGGATAACTTTTCTAGATCTTCCTCTAACAATAAGTATGCTGTCATTGTCAATTGCAGGTCTTGAACCTTTAAAAGATTCAAAAAATCCCATTACTTGTCCTGCAATTTCATAACTTTTTTTCATCAAATCAGACCTATTCGATATTTAATTCAGCTTTTAATTCAGCTTTTAATTCGCCCATAGTAGTTACTTTTTCAGCATAAGCATTATGTCTGTGAATACTTTCTTGGTTTTCTTGACGTGCTGTGATTAAAGTATCGTTAGGTAAATTGCCATATCTTGCAGCAATTTGGTCCATCATGTTTCTAACACAATCTTCAACAAAAACAGGGTTTCTGTGTGCGTTTAAAACGGTTGCATTTTCATCTGGTCTTTTAAGTAATTCGCAAACAGGAGAACTCATTGAAGTTTCAATGATGTCAATAAGATCTTCAGCTTTAACTTTGTAATCTTCTGGAACTTCAACTAATAATGTTCCAACTCCTCTTTGGTTATGTGAAGCAAAAGTAACAGTGTCTAATACTTTTTGAGTGGTTTCTTCATCCAAGAATTCTAATAATTGGGTTTTATTGGATTCTCTTACGGATTCCTGTGCACATGGGCAAACAGTCATTCCAATAACTTCTGCACCTACGCTTTTTGTGATGTTGACGTTTCCATCTTCATCTCTAAAACCAACAGCTTTTGCTATTAATTTGCTCATTTCTTGAGTTTTGTTTTTTGTGACTGGTGACTCTTTCATGAACATGAAATCGGTTGTCATTGAGATTTCAACACGTTTTGCGTATTCATGTTTGGTCATCATTTTGTCAACAATTTTTGCACATAATGATTCAATGTCTACAGTTGGATCTTTAGCAGCACTTTCAAGTACTTCACTAATAGCTTCCGGGTTTCTAGACATGTGAACTCCTTTTTGATCACCTGGTAAATCTACAAATGCATCAAAAGTAGGTAGTAAAATTATTGGTCTTTTATTTGTTCTTTCTAATTGTAATAATTTCTTTACTCCAGTAACACCTACTCTTGTTAATTTAATAGGTATCTGAGGAGTATCGTCTTGAGTATCGGGTAAGCATACTGCCAATTTCATAACCTCTAAGTTTTAATATCTAATACTATATGTATTGTCTGTTTTTATTTATATAGTTTAATAAATTTTTATGCCATTTAGTTAACTTTTCATTACAATTGTTATTTTTTTACAAATTTTATAAAAATAGTTCAGAAAAAATATACTTTGAAAAAAAGTGTTGGGTGAAAGTAGTTCGGTTGAACTACTTTAAAAAATAAATTTATAAGATGTTTGAAGATCCCATATCTTCTTTGATTACATCTAAAACAGTTTGAGTATAGGTTCTTTCTATAATTGGGTCTTTTAATAACTCTTTAATGAATGCATTTAATTCATTGGTGTTTCTGAACTTAGCAATTAAAAATGCATCGTATTCCCCGGTAACATCATAGATTCCAACAACGTTTTTGTTGAAAAATGTTTTTTCTTCCCAATTTTTGAGTTTTCCACCTTTTACTCTTACACCTATGATTGTGGTTAAAACGAAACCTAATTTTTCGTGGTCAATTACTGGTGAGAACTTTTTAATAACTCCGGATTTAACCATCTTATCAATACGATTGTGAACAGTTCCTACAGATACATCTAAACTACGAGAAATTTGTCTATAAGAAGTTCTTACATCTTCATTGATTATTTTCAAAATGTTGATGTCAGTATCGTCCAACTTAATAACATTATCTTTAGCTTTTACCATCTTTACATGCCTCTTAATATTGACTTAATACAAGATTGGTCAATTAATTCTAATCAACCGTATAATCTGTAATATATTTTTTATGATATTTAAAACTTTATAAATTTTTTTACTTTTTACTTATTTTTTTTAAAAATCATTAAGATTTATGTGTTTTTTTGGTATTTTTTATAAAAATATCATTTGTTATATTGGTTTTTATCTAAAATATTGTACTCTGTAAATCGATAAGTATCTCTTTAATTTTATCAACAGGAGCATCTGTTTTCAAACCTAATGGCTTGAAATGTGTTTTAACGGCTATAAATCCCTCTTTTTTTAGTTCATCTAATATCAAATCAAATTTGGGAGCGCTAACTTTCAATGTCTTACATATGCTGTGGATATCGAAGAATGTAGCAGGTGCATCGGCTTCCAATAGGCATTTGTTCAATAATTTCAATGCTTCCTTTTCAGTGTTGATTTTTTTGTGTTCAGTTTCTTCAATCATTTTCTGGATAAACTCAGCATTTTGTATAGATCCTAACCATAAAGGTCCTGCTTGAATCAATTTTTCACCGCAGACAGGACATACTTCAGCAATTGGTCCTGCAAGGCCGTTACTTGTTTGTCTGTGGTGGCAATGTTTACAATGGCTGATGTAACCGATATTTTTTAATGTTTCATCAGTTCTTTTTGAACCTTTTTTAATTTCCAGGTATAATCTCATATAATGTTCAGTACTATGGGACATTTTTACTTCAATGCATTTTGCATACTTTGAAAGAGTGAGTGCAACAAAACCTGCCAATATTCTAATTCCGGTTTCATGGCAGTATTCGCTTTTGTATGGTTTTGCATTGTATTTACGTATACATGGTTCTTTGTATGTTCCGCATAATGCTGATGTGTCTGTTGCTGTAACGCATAATAATGAGTTTCTTCTAGCACAGTATCCTGATGAGTCAAGGAATGGGGATGGAGTTCCAAACGGATCGATGTCTATTACATCAAATTCGCCACGTTTCATTCTAAGAAGCATGCTTGCATCATGTTGGTATACTTCGACATCTTCTAAATTGTTCAATTCAATATTGTGTCTTTCGTAATGGTTTGCCACTTCACTGATATCGTTGATTGAAACTTTGCCAACGCCGTCAATTTCATTTTTATAACGGATACCGCGTATTCCACTTCCTCCAAACAAATCGCAAATGTTGATTTCATGGTCTTGTTCTTTTTGGAAAGTTTGTATTGCAAGGATGGATAAGTCTCTGTTCAATTCCATGTGGGGGTTATAAAAAACAGGTGCATCAGAAGATACTTTATCGAATTCTGGAAACTCGATTTTTGTCAATCCTTCTTCAATAATTTTGGTTTTATATTCTTCCATTAAATCTCACTCTTAAATGTTTTTTTCTAATAAGTAATGTTTTAAATATTATTAGATTTAAAGATTAGTATAGAATTTATATTTATTTATTAATATGGTGATTTATGTGGCAAATATTAAAGTCCCAATTGCAAAACCAATAATTGGAGAAGAAGAAATTGAAAATGTGGTCGAAGTTTTAAAATCAGGCATGATCGCTCAAGGACCAAAAGTTGAAGAATTTGAACAAAAATTCGCTGAATGGGTTGGAGCAGATTATGGTATTGCTGTTAACTCTGGAACTGCTGCATTACACGTTGCATTACTCTCCTGTGGTATTGGCGAAGGAGATGAAGTAATCACAACTCCATTCACTTTTATTGCAACTGGAAATTCAATCGTATACACTGGTGCAAAACCTGTCTTTGCTGACATTGATTTAAAAACATACACAATAGACCCTGAATCAATTGAAGCATTAATAACTGAAAATACTAAAGCTATTTTACCTGTTCAATTATATGGACAATCTGCAAATATGGATAGAATCAATGAAATTGCTGAAAAACACGGTTTAATAGTCATTGAAGATGCTGCACAAGCTCATGGTGCAACATGCAATGGTAGAAACGTTGGTAATATGGGAGACATGGCTTGTTTCAGTTTTTATCCAACTAAAAACATGACTACTTCTGAAGGTGGAATAATCACTACTAACGATGAAGAGTTAGCTGAAAAAGCTAAAATTTTCAGAGCTCACGGTGCAAGCGTAAGATATCATCACGATGAAATCGGATACAACTTCAGAATGACTGATATTTCTGCAGCAATTGGTCTTGCTCAATTGGATAAAATCGATGGATTCAATGATGCAAGAATCAAAAATGCAGCTTACTTAAATGAAGGTTTAAAAGATGTTGATGGTGTTGTAACTCCTTACTGTGAAGATAACTCAAAACATGTATATCATCAATACACAATCAGAGTTGAAAAAGGAAATAGAGATGATTGGGTAGACATTATCAATGAATGTGGTGTTGGAACTGGAATTTATTACCCAATTCCATTATACAATCAACCAATCTACAAATCATTAGGAATAACTGGAAATTCTCCAAATGCAGAAATTGCTGCTGACAATGTTATTTCTCTTCCAGCTCATCCATCTTTATCAAAAGAAGATTTGGATTTAGTTATCGAAGCTGTTAAAACTGCTTCTGAAAAATTAGCTTAATTGCTAATTTTCTTTTTTTTATTTATTTTAACATTTTATTTACAGTATCAACTTTAGCGTCTAAAGTTCTGTTTTCAAGATCTCTTCTGTCGTCTACTTTTATGACTGTGTATACTCTATCTATTCCAAGTTCAAAAATTGCTTCTTGCGCTTTAGCTATTGTAGAGTAGAGTTCTTCTAAGTTGTCTGCTTCTATTTGTGTTCCCATTCCAGTCAATTGGTAGCTGAGTCCTGAATCCTTGATGGATTGAACAGCTGCAGTTACATAATCTTTACATTCAGTAGTTTCTGTTCCGACCGGTAATATTGCAAAATCACATGTTATCATTTTTTCACCTACTAAAATTATTTATTTATCTTTCTATAAATTAATTTAGTAATGGTTAAATTAAACAAAGATGAATTCAATGAACATATTTTTACAAGGATTAATACATTAATCCATGACTATGAATTGATTAAAGAAGGCGAATTGATAGCAGTAGCATTATCTGGAGGTAAAGATAGTGTACTTACTTTACATGCACTAAAAAATTATCAAGAATATCTGGATTTTGATTTGGTAGCTATTAGTGTAGATGAAGGAATCGAAGGCTACAGACAACATGGTATTGACTCTGCTGTTAATAATGCTCGTGAATTAGGTGTTAAATTAGTTCAAAAATCATTTAAAGATGAAGAAGGTTTTGCTCTTGACGATATTTATCAGGATTTTAAGAGTGCATGCATTCCTTGTGGGGTATTTAGAAGAAATATCTTAAATAAGACTGCATATGAGTTAGGTGCAGTAAAAATAGCTACTGGACACAATTTAGATGATGAAATTCAATCTTTTTTAATGAGTTTTGCACGTGGAGATACAATTAAATTTTCCAAATTCGGCCCTGAACTTGATGTTATTCATCCAAAATTGGTTCCAAGAATAAAACCGTTATGGAACACACCGGAAAAAGAAGTAGGGATGTGGGCTGTAATTAATAATATTGATATTCATTTTGCTGAATGTCCGTATTCTCATTTGTCTTTGAGAGCTAAAATCAAGGAATTCCTGAACGTAAGTGAAGATCACTATCCTGGTGTTAAAAATAATGTGATGGAATCTTTCCAAAAGATATTGACTTTTGAAAATTACATATCCACAAACCTTAATGAATGTGAAGTGTGTGGTGAGCCAACTTCATCCAATGTCTGTAAGGCTTGTGAATTAAAAGAATTAATTTCTCAAAATTGCGAAGGCCATATATGCAATAAATAATGCTATTAAAATAATACCTTCTTTTTTATCATATTTTTCTTGTGTTTTACTGAATATGAAGCACAATGCGGTAATGAATATCATAAATATGACATCTATAAGTAAACTTGAATCAAGTGGTATTTCGCTTATTGCACTACTTGCACCTAGAACAAATAGTATGTTAAAGATGTTTGATCCAATAACGTTACCTATAACTAATTGATTTTCCCCTTTTTTTAAAGCAGTAATTGAGGTTACAAGTTCTGGTAAAGATGTGCCTATTGCAACAATGGTTAAACCTATTAATGTTTCACTCATTCCAAGTGCCATTGCTATAGCTGAAGCACTATCAACAACTAAATCTCCACCAATAATAATTCCTGCAAGTCCAATAATGATGAATGCAATACTTTTTGGAAGGCTTAGTTTTGGCTTTTCAACATCTTTTGCATGGCTGTCTTTTCTTGCTGTATGAACAAGATATGCAATATAACCAATTAATATTAACAGTAGGATAATTCCTTCGATGCTTGATATGTTCCAACCAAGTAAAATGAATATGGATAATAATACTGTAATTGCTACGAGAAATGGTAAATCTTTGTTTAAAACATTTTTTTCCATCAATAAATCGCTGAGTAATGCAGCTATTCCGATAACCATCATCATGTTGAACAGGTTACTTCCAATGACATTACTTACTGCCATTGCATTGTTTCCAGTAATGGATGATGTTATGGATACTGCAGCTTCAGGAGCACTTGTTCCAAATGCCACAATTGTCAATCCAACAATTATTGTTGGTATTTTTAAAAGTGAAGCGATGCTGCTTGATCCATCAACAAAAAAGTCGGATCCCTTAATTAAAAATACAAATCCCACAAGCAATAAAACAACTTGGATTATTATTCCGGCATCCATATTATTCCTCTTCTTCTGTTTCTTCCTCTTGTGGTCCAAGGTCAGTTACAAGAACCTTATCGATTTGGTGACCATCAATATCTATAATTTCAAATATGAATCTGTCACATTCGTATTTGTCTTTCTCATTTGGAATAGTTCCACTGATACTTAAGATAAATCCAGCAAGAGTTGTGTAATTGTCCTCTTCTTCATCAGGAAGGGAATCCTTAAAGTCAAACAATTCCTTAAACTTGTCAATTGGGTATCTTCCATCGATTAACCAGGTTCCGTCATCTCTTTTTATTGCTTCAGGGTCATCTTCTTCATCAATTCCAGGAATATCTCCAACGATTCCTTCAAGTAAATCGTTTAATGTGATTAAACCTTCTACACTTCCAAATTCGTCTACTACAAGAGACATGTGTACGTATTCTTGGTTTTCCTTGAATTCTTTTAATAATTCTAATGTTTCTAAATGTTCAGAGATTACCAAAGGTTCTTTTATGATTTTGTGAATGTCAAATTCTTCATCTTCAATAAACATCATTGAAAGGATGTCTTTTGCTTGAACTACCCCAATAAAATCATCCAATTCACCGTTAGCTATTGGGAAGATTGATCTTCTACTTTCAATGATTTTGACTTTATTTGCGTTTTTGTCATCGTCAAGGTCAATCCAAATAATCTCGTTACGAGGAGTCATTATACTTTCAACTTTTTGATCATCAAGTTTGAAAACTCTTTTGATAATGTCTTCTTCCTCTTTTTCGATAGTTCCGTCTTCTCTTCCTTCTTTAATCATCAGTTCAATTTCTTCTTCGGTAACTATTTCATCGGTTTTATCTTCGATTCTCATTAACCATAAAAGAAAACTACTTGATTTTGCAAGAACAAAACTGACAGGTCTTGATATTTTGGATAGAATAACCATGCTTCTTGCAACTTTAAGTGAAACTTTTTCAGGGTCATTTAAAGCAATTACTTTCGGTACAATTTCTCCAACAACTAAAGTTAGGTAAGTTGTAACAATAACAACCAAAGCTACACTAATCATATCACAATATGGTACAAAATAGATTATTTTAGCTAATGGTTCAGCTAAGGTTATTCCACCGAATGCCCCAGTCAAGACACCAATGAGTGAAATTCCAATTTGAACTGTAGATAAGAATTCGTTTGGATCTTCGAGTAAATCAAAAACAATTTGTGCGTTTTTATTTCCTTCTTCTATGTATTTCTGCATTTTCGCTTTTCTTATGGATACAACAGCAAGTTCTGCCATTGATAAATATCCAGTAAGAATGATTAAAATTATAATTATAATTATTTTGAATGTCGTTCCAATCATTTTTAACAAACCATATACTTATAAATCACTGGCTTTCATGAATCCAGTGTTTCCATATATTTTATCTTGCATCTGCTGTACAGCCAATGACGCTTCCTCTCTTGTTGCTACCTTTTGAAATATGCGTCTTGATTTTACTTTTAATGTTTTACCACAAACGCATTTGCGTGTAGCTACTCCCTCTTTTGCATAGAGTGCACGTCCACAATCACAACGAAATATAAAATACATGATTTTCTTCCTTAAAATGAATAGTATAATAATATAACTAAGTTCATATATAAAAACTTTATTTTATCCGCCAAATATTTTCATGAATAATGGTATGAAAACTTTTGATGGTAAAATTACCAAGGTAGCAAGGCTAACTCCTAAATTGGTTCCAATAACTACAAGCAATATTCTGAATATATTGTTATGCCATAAATCTTTAAGACTTTCGATTTTGGCAAGATTCTTAATGTCACTTTGTCTTACATTTCTGTATTTTGCTTCAGTCAATCCTGAAAACCATCCTGCAGCAAGCAATGGATGTATAATAGTTAATGGAGCAACTATACCACCAACAATTGCTGATTGGATTTTGGAACCTGAAAGAATTGATCCGATAAAACCCATAATCACACTGATTACTATGAATTCATAGATGTTTCCTGTGATGTTTATCCCATTAAAAAATGCCAGAAAAAATATCACAACAAATAATATTGGAATCATTGCTAGGAATATTTTAAGCCATGGAATGCCTTTTTTATCATTGATGACTTCCAATTCTTTTAAGTTTGGTAAGGTTTCTGGGTTATCAAGGTATTTTTCAATTCCAGGTTTGTGTCCAGCTCCAACAACTGCAATAACATGTTCATATGGTATTTGCATTATTTTTCCGGCAAGGTATGCGTCTCTTTCATGTACAAGAACTTCATAAATGCTTGGAGCCTCATCTTTAAACATTTCCATCATGTCATCAATATTTTCGGAGTTTTTCAAGTCTTCAATATCAATGTCTTCTTCTTCATCATCAAATCCTAGAACTGAAGCTATTAGACCATATCCAAATTTTGCTTTTTCCATAAAGCCCATTTTATTCAATGCCCTTTGTAATGTAGTATTTATCTCACGGTCAATAAGAGCAATTGGAATATTCAAGTCTTCACATGCTTCGATAGCACCAATCATTTCAGAACCTGGATCAACATCCACTTCTGCTCCAATCTTTGACTGGAAATATCCGAGAAGTGTACTAACTAAGAATAATCCTACTTTATTTTCTTTGATTATTCTAGTAATCTGGATGTTATCGTCCTCTTCAACACCTCTCATTTTATTTCTTATTTTTATATATCGTCCTCTGTCAAGTTCGATAGCAACGATATCTGGGTGTTGTTCATAGATAGCATCCTTTACTTCATTAACACTTTCTTCAGATACATGAGCGGTACCAATAATTGTTAATAATTCTCTATTCAAAAAAAACACTTCTTTATTATGTTATCATATATTATTAAATAAGAATAATATATAAAGTTAATCTTTATAATAATATTAATTCTTGATTTTCATAGATTGCCACATTTGTGGAGATGTTCTTCATACTGCAAAGTTCCACATCACTTTCATAGCCAAGTTCAATCAATCTTCTAGCTGATCTTGAATTTGTGAATGCTTCTTTTAATGAGTCATAATCTCTGCTTGCAAGAATTGCTGATTTTGCATATTCACTTAACTCACAGTCATCTAATTCCTGACTGATCCAGTATAATATCTCGCCGGATGCCAAAAAGTCCTCTATTGCAAATTCTCCTTTAACTCCTGCCATCACGACGTCAATATGGTCATCTGCAATTTCAATGCTTCTACGTGCAGCTTCACGTGCATTAATCATGGATCCAACAAGCACTGTGGATTTCATATTCTTAAGTATTCTTGTTCCGTTGCTTGTTGTTAAAATTAGATGGTCATTGTCGGTTTTGTAATCTTTTATTGCAACCGGGGAATTTCCAAGGTCAAAACCTTCAATCTTTTTGCCTCCACGTTCTCCTGCAACAACTCCACCAAGTTTTTCTTTCAACTCAAATGCCGCTTCAGGTGTGAAGCATGGAATTACTTTATTGAAATTATCCAAAGCCAATGTTATTGTGGAACTGGCTCTTAGTGCATCAACCATTATTGAAACATCCAAACTTTCACTTTCTTCAAAACTTAATGTAACTTTCATGAATTAATTTATATCAAAGAGTAATATATAATATTATTATGAAAATAATCACAACACCAATGTGTGAAGAAATTGTCAAATTGGCAGGTATTTCTGATTATGTTGTAAATAAATTTCCAGATGAAGAAGAAGGTGATTTGGCTATTTTATTGTCAGAAAGCAAAGTTGAAATGAATTCTTTGGCCATTAAAATCAATACTCCTTCACAAGTTTTTGAAAGTATTAAAAAAGTCTCCAAAATCACTCAAAATGAACTATCTGATGTAGATGTATTGACCTTTTTTGAGGATTATGGGTTATGTAAAAAATATTTATCATCTAATTTCAAAAGAGATGTCAATGTCAAAGTTTACTCTAATTTTTTAAAGGACATTGTTTTGGATATGGGATTCAATATTGTGGATGATGATTTTGATTATGTGATTTATCCGGATTATTTAAAGGATAATGTCACTGAAAGTGAAAATCTGGTTGAAATTCCATCTCATAATGATATTTCTAAAAACCCATTTGAGAAAATTGAAATTAGGTATTCATTATTAGAAACTTTAATATAATATATAATAATATACCTATTAATAATATAATTGCATTTTTGAGAGTTGTTAATATGTATGAAACATTAACATTTACTGGTGGAGTTCACAAAAGTGAAGAAATTAAAGAATTAATTGAAGATTTAGGTGGATTTATTCTTCAAGAAAGTATTCAACAAATGGAATTGGTTTTAAATTTGGCTGTTCCTTTGGAAGATGTTGATAAAATCGAGGAAAAATCCAAAGAACTTTTAGCAAAGATTTCAGTTGCTCCTATGGCAGGTTCTGAGATAGCTATTGTTTCACCAACACTTGCAAGGCATCACTTGCCTCATGCAGCATGTGATATTTCAGAATATCTACGTGAATTTGGTGCAAAGGATAATATGGTAGGTCTTGCTAGAGGTGATGGTAAAGGTACTTCTGGAATCACTGAAAATGAAAAAAGCTTAATCAATGAACATGACATAGCTATTTTTGCTTTAGGCAGTTTTGAAAAATGTATCAAAGAAAAATCATTCTTATATGATGATATTGATATTCCTGTTATCGTAACTGGTGCTCCATATGATCTTACTGCAGATGATCTTCCGGGTGCAGATGCATATGTTGGAGGGTTAGGTAGAATTCCTAGAAGACTCAGAAGAGGACCTGACGTTCGTGCACTTGATAAATTGGTTGAAACCTGTGAAAAAATCTTAAATGATAAAAAACGTGAAATGGCACTTGATGCACCATTAGTACCATCTATTGTTGTAAAAAATGCAATTGAAAATCAAGTTAGAGAAATTAAAGATGTTTTCTCTCCAGCGCCAGTAACTTCACAGCTTGATGGTGTTCGTGTAAAATTAAATTATGATGAATATGCTGATGTAATAGGTAATGTTATTATTGACGGCAAAAAATTATCTGAACTTGCTGAGATTAAAAAATCATTCATGTATGATTATATCTTGGTAAAAATAAATAGTGAGAGTTCTCTTGTTGAGAATTCAAACTAACTTTTTTCTTTTTTTATATTCTTCTCATTCCGAAGAAATTGATTGCATCCACTAAATCATTTAATTGCTCTAATTCTGTTTCTATGACATTTTCATCGGTCAGGTCAATACTTAATTCACCATCGACACTTAATGTATCAGGGCCACGTCCGACAAGTCTTTCAACCCCATCAGCACTCAAGATTCTTTCAGCATCAAGTTGATGAACAAAAGATCTTCCAGGAATGATTACTGCATCTTTTATTTCACTTAAATCAAGTTGTTCCAAGTCTTCTTTTGTAATTAGGCATGCTATTTCTTTTTCAACGGCCACTACATTTACACTTTCCACTTCTAACTTGTCAAATATTTTAGAAATGAATGGTGCTGCTATTTTTGAAGTTATTATTGTTGCTTCACCGGTAACTGGTTTAATGAATTGTAAGAACACTTCATTTTCATCTTTAGCTATTGCAAATGGTCCTCCAGTTTCAGGGTCACATAATGGAGTTCCACTTACTCTAAAGTTATATTCACTGTTGATTTGACGGACAAGTTCTGCAAAGTCTTCAATCGGTTGTGATTCAATGCCTTTTAAGATTGGTTCATTTCCAAGGATTAATCCTTCATTGAATGTATTTGCAAATCTCATTAAAAGCATTCCTTTTGCTCCCCATTCTTCCAAATCGTTACATGTCTGGCGCAATATGTCTCCATCATTAACTCCGGGAATTATTACTGCAGCACCTGTCAATTTGATGTTTTCACAAAATGTTTTACATGCTTTTAATGCTTCTTCAGGATGTTGGTCTTTGACCCATTCTTTTCTAAGTTTGGGGTCTGATGAAAAAATAGTGAATGAAACTTCTTCAACTCCATTATTAATTAATCTTGAAGCAATTTTACCGTCACTTATGCCTTTTCCACATGTGTAACTTAATACTGATGGAATTGATAATTGGTTTAAATTGGAAGTTAATGTCTCAAGATGAGGATAGCAGCTGATATCTCCACCGCCACTTATGTTTGCAGTTACTCTGCCTCTTCCCATGTTCATCATTAATGCATTTTGCACATCACTTATAACTTGGAAAGGTGATTTGAATTCACTTTGTGTTTCACTAATTCCTTTGCTGCATCTTTCACAACCTATCTTATTGGGTAGGCAATATGCACAGCCAAAACTTTTAACTTCTTTCACTTTTCTAAAGTAACAGTATTTACAAAAACCGTTACAATCTTTACCAGGTATTCCTCCAACATCAGCTACAAGTTGCATATTTGTATTATTTATTTATTCATTTATTTATAAATTAACAGTATTTTTTGGGTAAATTTTTGTATTACTTTTTGTATTATTTATTACTTAAAATGTTTTAAGTAATAATTTAATATTTTTATTTATTTTTATTAGAAAAGTCATTTATGTTCTAATTTATTTAATATACTTTTGATTTAATCTTTTTTATTGATTATTGAATATTATATTTATTTATTTTAATTTTTGTTGATTTTAAATAAAAATAAAAAGTATTACTTTCAATATTATTTTTCTTAAATTAGAAATGTTTTATTATAGTTTATAAAGTTTTCTAAAAAAGTTGAGAGGTAATCTTTATATTATATCTTTAATAGAATAAAACTTGTATACCATATCGCTGGCTATTGCAAAAACATTGTTTTATAGCTCAACTCAATTTGGTAAAAAATCTTACCAATGGAGTGGTATATTAGTTAAACTCTATTTATTTAGGAGGGAAAAAATGGCAAAGTTTGATGATAAAGTCGATTTATACGACGATAGAGGATCCTTAATTGCATCTGACGTACCAATCGAAGCTATTAGTCCTTTAAGAAACCCTGCAATTCAAAGCATCGTTAAAGGTGTAAAAAGAACTGTAGCAGTAAACTTAGAAGGAGTAGAAAAATCCGTTAAATCCGGATCTGTTGGTGGAGACAAATCTAAAATTTTAGGAAGAGAATTAGATCTCGACATTGTTGGTAATGCAGAAGCAATTGCTGAAAAAATTAAAGCAACCATCCAGGTTGCTGAAGACGATGATACTGTAGTAAATCCTATTTCTGGTGGTAAAAGATTATTAGTACAAGTACCATCTCAAAGAATTGATGTTGCTGCTGAATACTCTGTAGCACCTTTAGCTACTGCTACCGCTTTAGTACAAGCTATTATCGACATCTGTGATGTAAGCATTTACGATGCTAACTTTGTAAAAGCTGCAGTTTTAGGTAGATACCCACAATCTGTAGAATACAAAGGTTCTAACATTGCAACTATGTTAGACATTCCACAAAAACTCGAAGGACCTGGTTACGCTTTAAGAGGAGTAAAAGCAAACGATTTCACTGCTGCTACTTTAAAAAATACTTTCCAAGCTACCGCTTTAGCATCTATCTTCGAACAAACTGCTATGTTTGAAATGGGTGATGCAGTTGGTACTTACGAAAGATTACACTTATTAGGTTTAGCTTACCAAGGTTTAAATGCTGATAATATTGTTATGGATTTAGTAAAAGACAACGCAGACGGAACTGTTGGTTCTATTGTACAAGCAACTATTGCTCGTGCAGAAGCTGATGGAGTAATTGCTCCTCAAAAAGCATTAACTGACTTCTCTATCTACAACACTGATGATGCAGCTAAATGGAACGCATACGCTGCTGCTGGTGCTGTAGCTGCAACTATGGTTAACGTTGGTGCTGCTCGTGCTGCTCAAGGTGTACCATCTACTTTATTATACTTCAACGATAACATCGAATTCGCTACTGGTTTACCAAGTATTGACTATGGTAGAGCAGAAGGTGTAGCTGTAGGATTCTCATTCTTCAGTCACTCCATCTACGGTGGTGGAGGTCCTGGTTTATTCAACGGTAACCACGTTGTAACCAGACACAGTAAAGGATTCTGTATCCCTTGTGTAGCTGCTGCTATGTCCTTAGATGCAGGAACACAACTCTTTTCACCAGAAGCAACTTCTGGTTTAATTAAAGAAGTATACAGTCAAATTGACGAATTCAGAGAACCTATCAACGCTGTTGCAATTGCAGCTGAAGAAATTAAAGGTGACATCTAATTAATTTAATATAAATCTAATTTTCGAAGGTTACAAAATGGATATTGAAATATTCCCACACAGAATTCTTGGAAGTGACACAACTGAAGCATTATTAAATGATTTAGAATCAATTGATGATGTTCAAAGAACTGTTATTCATGGTCCTAGATTTCCAAAAGGTGAAGCTACTTTACCTGATAAATATAAAGAACGTAGAGTTATCAATATTAAAGGTGAAGATGTTGTTTTACAAGTTAAAACTGCTAGAATTTTCATTGAATTAACAATGGAATCCACCATTAAAGAAATTGAAGAAGTCTGTGAAAAACATATTCCGTTCGGTTTTGAAATTAATCAAGACAGAGCAAATTATATCAGAAAACATAAAACTGTTACTGATAGAATCAAATATGGTTCTGCAGATATTCCAGATGATTTAGTAGGAATGACTGATCAGTATTCAGAATTTGAAAGCCATGTGAATATTATTAATAGAGATCGTTTAGATTAATATGATAGGACGCTGTACTCACGTAGTTGATTGTAGGGAAACAAGTGGTATGGGAAAAGGTGGGAGCCTTGCTCAAAGAGGAACTTTCGCTGAATGTGGTACTGATGTATGTGCAGTAGCTATGTCTCCTGGACGTAGACACATTACTAAACCAGTTTGTGAAATTACTTTTGGTTTACGTGAAGCAAATGTTTTAACAAGTACTGTTGTTTTAAATGCAGGTGCTGGTGTGCCTCATGATGCTCCAGCTAGTGGTGGAACATTATTTGGTATAATGGAAAAGGAAATTGATCAATTAAATAATTTTAAGTTACTTGTAATTCACTTAGGTGGAGTTGCAAATCATATTATTTATAAAGCAAGGTTAATCTTAAGGAATGTAAACAAACCTTGTGTGATTATTTGTGAATCACCAGTTGATTGTGAAGATTTTGCTAAAATTGGTGTAAAAACTTCAAAAGTTATGCCTGCAGATGAAGATATCAAAACTCAAGGAACAATTGAGGATATCGTAACAGGAGTTATTCGTGGTGAAACAATTTCACAAGAAAAATTAGATGAAATAATTAGAAAAGTTAAATTAGCATTAGGAGATGCATAATTATGGTACAAATTTATCCAGGTACTTCTCAGGTTGCTCAAAACAGAAGAAACTTCTGTAATCCAGAATATGAATTAGAAAAGTTAAGAGAAATCTCTGATGAAGACGTAGTAAAAATATTAGGTCACAGAGCTCCAGGTGAAGAATACAAATCTGTTCACCCACCATTAGATGAAATGGATGAGCCTGACGACATTGTAAGAGAATTAGTAAAACCTATTGACGGTGCAAAAGCAGGGGACAGAATTAGATACATCCAATTCGTAGACTCCATGTACTTTGCTCCAGCTCAACCTTACTTAAGAGCAAGATCCTACTTAAGCAGATACAGAGGAATCGATACCGGTACATTATCCGGAAGACAAGTAATCGAAGCAAGAGAAAGAGACATCGAAAGATTATCCAAAATCCTCTTAGAAACCGAATACTTCGATACAGCAAGAACCGGTATTAGAGGTGCAGGTGTACACGGTCACTCTTTAAGATTAGATGAAAACGGTTTAATGTTTGATATGCTCAGAAGACAAGTATTTAACAAAGAAACAGGTAACGTTGAAATGGTTAAAGATCAAATTGGTAAAGAATTAGATGAACCTGTTGTATTAGGTGAACCATTAGACGAAGAAACTTTAAAAGCAAAAACCACTATTTACAGAATAGATGGTGAAGCATACAAAGATGATGTAGAAGCTGTTGAAGTATTACACAACATTCATGTTTCCAGATCCTTTGGTGCATTTGATCCAAACGCAGGATGGTAATTAATATGGCTGATAAAAAATTCTTAGATGCAATGAAACAAAAATTCAGTGAAGACCCAACTGAAAAATCAACCCAATTCTACAACATGGGCGGTTGGAAACAATCTGAAAGAAAAACTGCATTTGTAAACGAAGGTAAAGCAATCGCTGAGAAAAGAGGAATCCCAATGTACAACCCAGACATTGGTACTCCTTTAGGTCAAAGAGCTTTAATGTCTTACCAATTATCTACTACTGATACTTTCGTTGAAGGTGACGATTTACACTTCATCAACAACGCAGCTATCCAACAAGCTTGGGATGACATTAGAAGAACTGTAATTGTAGGTTTAAACACTGCTCATAACGTTCTTGAAAAAAGATTAGGTATTGAAGTAACCCCTGAAACTATTACTAACTACCTTGAAACTGTAAACCATGCTATGCCTGGTGCAGCAGTAGTTCAAGAACACATGGTAGAAACTGACCCATTACTCGTATCAGATTCATACGTAAAAGTTTTCACTGGTGACGATGAATTAGCTGATGAAATTGATTCTGCATTTGTATTAGATATCAACAAAGAGTTCAACGAAGAACAAGCTGAAGCTTTAAAAGCTGAAGTAGGAAACGCTGTATGGCAAGCTGTAAGAATCCCTTCCATCGTAGGAAGAGTTTGTGATGGAGGTACTACCTCTAGATGGTCTGCTATGCAAATTGGTATGTCTATGATTTCTGCATACAACCAATGTGCTGGTGAAGGAGCTACTGGTGACTTCGCATACGCATCCAAACACGCAGAAGTTATTCAAATGGGTACTTACTTACCTGTAAGAAGAGCAAGAGCAGCAAACGAACTTGGTGGAGTTCCTTTCGGATTCATGGCAGATATTTGTCAAGCTTCCAGAGTTGTTCCTGAAGACCCTGTAAACGTATCATTAGAAGTAGTAGCTTTAGGTGCTGCTTTATACGACCAAATTTGGTTAGGTTCTTACATGTCTGGTGGTGTAGGATTCACTCAATATGCTACTGCTGCATACACTGATAACGTATTAGACGACTTCACTTACTACGGTAAAGATTACGTCGAAGACAAATACGGTGAATTATGCTCCGCACCTAACAATATGGATACTGTTTTAGATGTTGGTACTGAAGTAACCTTCTACGCATTAGACCAATACGAAGAATACCCAGCTTTACTCGAAACTCACTTCGGTGGATCTCAAAGAGCTTCCGTTATTTCTGCAGCTGCTGGTTGTTCCACTGCATTCGCTACTGGTAATGCACAAACTGGTTTAAGTGCATGGTACTTAGGTATGTACTTACACAAAGAACAACACTCCAGATTAGGTTTCTACGGATACGATTTACAAGATCAATGTGGTGCTGCTAACGTATTCTCCATCAGAAATGATGAAGGTTTACCACTCGAAATGAGAGGACCTAACTACCCTAACTACGCTATGAACGTAGGACACCAAGGTGAATACGCAGGTATTGCACAAGCTCCTCACGCAGCTCGTGGAGATGCTTTCGCATTCAACCCATTAATCAAAATCGCATTTGCTGATAAAAACTTAACATTCGACTTCAGTAAAGTACGTGCAGAATTTGCTAAAGGTGCTTTAAGAGAATTCGAACCAGCTGGTGAAAGAACTGTTATTACTCCAGCAAAATAAATAGATAAATAAACACGTAGGTAGGTGTCTTTTCACCTATCTATTTTTTTATAATTTATTGTTTATCTGAACAACTTTTCACAAAACATTTATATTAATAATTTAAAAAAATATACTATGCAATATTATTATTGCAATTTCAATGATTTTTGTAAGGAACAAAAATCTAAAATCATTTCACGTTTATTAAATGATCAATTTAATAAAAAATATGGAGGAAAAAAATTATGGACCCTGTAACATTAGGTGTAGTTGCATTAATGGGTGCAGTTGCTACTATCGGAGGGGCTGCAGAGGACTTAGAATCTGATATCGGTTCTCAAAGTAACCCTAACTCCCAAGTTCAACTTGCTCCACAAATGGGACATTTACACCGTATGATAAACAAGGCGGCTTCTGGTGAACCAGTCGCTTATGGTGGTTGGTGTGGTGTTGCTGGTGCTATTGCATACATAGTAATGTCTTTAGGTATGTTACCTATCGTTGCTATCGCAATGGGTGCTTGTATCGCTGCTTTTGTTCACGCTATTTATACTGTTACATCCCACATGGGAAGGATTGTTGGACAATCTCAATTTGAACAACCATTGTTTATGGATGTATTAACTCAATCTTTAGGACCTATCGTTGGTCACGGATTTATAACTAGTTTTTGTATTGTTGGAATTTCATACTTAATGACCATTCCAATTAATGGTGTTGCATTACATGTATTCCCATTACCACTCTTAGCAATGCTTTGGGGTATTGCTCTCGGTGCTATCGGTTCTTCTACCGGGGATGTACACTACGGTGCAGAAAGTGAATATCAAAAATTCGAATTTGGTGGAGGTACTCCTGTAGCTATCCAAGGGGATATCGTTACTAAAGCTCCTATGGGTGCTAAAAACTCTATGGATGTAGTAAACTTCTGTGCTAAATTCGGTGGACCTTTAACTGGTTTCTGTTTCGGTCTCGTTGTATTTTTCAGTTTCTGGAATACAGTAGTATTCGGAGTATACGGCGGTATTGTTGTAGGTATTGTTATTGTTATCTTATTAATTATCATGGATAACTACTTAGAAGTATTTGCAAGAAACCAATACGGACCATATGAGGAAGAATAAGGAGGTTTCGATTATGGATCCAATTAGTTTAATTTTATTCATCGCAATAGGCGGTATTATGATTGGTGCTGGTGTGCACTTTATCCCTGTAGGAGGAGCTCCTGCAGCTATGGCAACCGCTACTGGTGTAGGTACCGGTACTGCTATGTTAGCTGCTGGTGCTGGATTAACAGGTCTCATTACTGCTGCAACTATGACTGGTGAACCATTCTATATAATAGGAATTGGTGGAGCAATAGGTGCTATGATTATGATGGGTATTACTATGCTCATTGCAAACTTAATTTACATCTTTGGTGTAGGTATCGTTCCTGCAGCATCTAAAGTACCTGTTGACTGGATTACCAAACGTAACCAAGAAGCATACAAAACCCCTGGTACCGAAGGTCACGGTGTACCAGTAACTTCATTTGTAAGTGGTCTCATTGGAGGTCTTCTCGGTGGTTTCGGTGGTGGATTAGTATACTACGGTATCAACACTGCTATCAACCAAAGTACCTTTGTAACTGACCCTGTTGTAAGTGTAGGTTTAGCTGCTATTATTGGTGTAGGTGTATTCTTTATCAACTCTGTAATTGCTTCATACAACATCGGTGGTACCATTGAAGGTATGCACGATCCTAAATTCAAAAGAATCGGAACTGGAGCTATCGCATGTGCAATTGCTTCTATCGTTGTAGCAATCTTTTGTATTATCTTAACTGGAGGTATCTAAATGTCTGCTGGTGGAAGTGCAGATGGTGCAGCTGCAGGTGCAGTTGACTCAATGCAATTATTAGTATTAGGTGTTATTGGTGGATTAGTCGGTATTTATTTAACCGGATTCTTAGGTTCAACTATTGGACCTTTATTCGCAGCTCTCGGTGCAGTATGTGCTATTGTATGGGGATCTGACGCTATTCGTAGAGTAGCAAGTTACGGTTTAGGTACTGGTGTACCATCTATTGGTTACATGTCTTTATCTGTTGGTATTATCGCAGCTTTTGCAGGTATTAGTTTAGCTACTATCTTAAAAATGCCTATGGTTGGACCTATCGCAGCTTTAATTGCAGCTATTATTATTGGTGTAGTTATCGCTCTCGTCGCAACTAAAATTGTAGGTATGAAAATCCCTATTATGCTCCAATGTACCGTTGAAATTGCTGGTGCTGCAGCATTATCTATCTTAGGATTCTCTACTGCGATTGCAGGTAGTTTCGATATGACCGCAATTTATGAAAGTGTTGTTGCAACTGGATTTATTGCTGTATTATTCATTATGTGTACTATGGCTATCCAACACCCATTCAACGCATGTTTAGGACCTAACGAAGATCAATTAAGAACTCTCAAATGTGCAGCATCTACTGCATTCTTATCCATGACTCTTGTTGGTCTCATGGCTGTCACCGCTGGTGGCTTAGCATGGTTCATTATATTCATCGTTGGTTTAATCGGTTGGATTGTTTCATTCAAAGCATTTGTAGATGCTTCTATGAACGATGCTGCATCAACCAAATGGGCTGGATTATGGCCTAAAGTTGAAAATTAGATTTGGAGGAATTAAATATGGCTCAAATGTTACCTATGGTACAAATCGTACCTGAAATGAATTTCGCATATGACCCTGTATCTGGGGTTATCGGATCATCTTTAGGTTCAGGAG
Source organism: Methanobrevibacter sp. (assembly GCA_022775905.1). Taxonomy (NCBI): domain Archaea; kingdom Methanobacteriati; phylum Methanobacteriota; class Methanobacteria; order Methanobacteriales; family Methanobacteriaceae; genus Methanobrevibacter; species Methanobrevibacter sp. Next base: position 143,615 of record JALFJX010000009.1, on the reverse strand, counting down.
TTGTTCTCCTATCTATGGATGAAGTAAATGAACAAGTAGCAAAAGTCGAATTGGCTGCTGATGAATTAATGGCATCATTAGACCCATACACCAGTCCTGTTGGCGCTTACCCTGGAAGGGAAGGTTCCTATGTTACTGCAGGATTATTAACTAACATGGTATATGGTTTCTTATTAGCATCATTCATTATCTTTGCTGCATTACCAATCTTACAAGCAATGGGGGTTTTATAGATGGCTGATAAAAAAGCTCCTGCAGATGGCTGGCCGGTTATTAGTGGGGATTACATTGTAGGTGATCCTGAAAGCCCTGTTGCAGTAACCACTTTAGCTTCCCACATTGAAGCTGAACTTTCTGGAGCAGCAATCGCAGGTCCATGTAAAACAGAAAACTTAGGAATTGAAAAAGTTGTTGCTAACATTATTTCCAACCCTAATATTCGTTTCTTAATATTAGCTGGTGCTGAAGTACAAGGTCACATCACTGGTCAAAGTTTTAAAGCTTTACACGCAAACGGTGCTGACCCTGACAAAAAGAAAATTGTTGGTGCTACTGGAGCTATTCCTTTCGTAGAAAATGTTCCACTCGAAGGTGTTGAAAGATTCCAACAACAATTAGAAATTGTTGACTTAATTGATACCGAAGATATCGGAGCAATTCAATCAAAAATTAATGAATGTGTAGAAAAAGATCCAGGTGCTTTTGAAGAAGAAGCTATGGTTATTTCTGTAGAAGGCGACGACGCTGAGGAAGAAGAAGGAGAAGCAATTAGGGTTGTTTCTGCTGAAACTGGTCTCATTGAAGCAAGAATTAGGGATATTAACACTAAAATCGATATGGTCGGTGCTATTCAAAGAAATATGGCTGGTAATTACTCTGGTAAAGTTCAAGGTATAATGATCGGATTAGCTTTCACTTTAATCCTTGGTACTTTATTCTTGTTATTCTAAGGAGGAATGAATTATGGTACAAATTTCAAACAAACCAAATATAGGCGGAATGAAAACTGCAGCTGATGATGCTGAATACAGTTCAAAACTCCTTGCAAGAGAAGGTAAATTATTCGCTGGTTTACTCGCAACCAGATTCAAAGGATTTGCTATCGGTGCTTGTATTGCAACTCTTTTAATCGTAATTATTCCTTTCATTGCAAAAGCAGCAGGATTATAGAGGTGTTATTATGAGTGAAGAAAATTCAATACCTCAGGTAATGGTTTCCTCAGATGAATTCAACGAAGTTGTTGCTAAATTAGATGCAGCAGAAGAAAAAGTTGATTTCACTGTTGGAGAATATTATCAACGTTTAGGCCAACAAACTGGTAGAGATGTTGGTATATTATATGGTATTATACTTGGATTAATGATTTTAGTTGTAGCTATTAAATTCGGTTTAGCTTCAATGTTATCTACCTTATTATAGGAGGATTATACTTATGTTTAGATTTGATAAAGAACAACTCGTAGTTGATGTTGCTGGTATGAAAATGGGGGGCCAACCTGGTGAATACCCAACTGTATTAGCTGGTACTATCTTCTACGGTGGACACAATATTATTAGTGATGAAAAAACTGGTGTCTTCGATAAAGATGCTGCTGAAGAAAGAATTAAAACTATGGAAGAAATGTCTGATGTAACTGGAAACCCTTGTATTGTACAAACTTTCGGTGCTACTGCAGAAGCTATGGTAAAATACTTAGAATTTGTAGGAGACATCTGTGACAAACCTTTCCTTATAGACTCAACTGCAGCTGCAGCAAAAATTGCAGGTGTAGAATACGTACAAGAAGTTGGATTAACTGACAGAGCTGTTTACAACTCTTTAAGTATGGCTGCAGAACCAGCAGAAATTGAAGCAGTTAAAAACTCCGACATCGATGCATCCATTCTCTTAGGTTTCAACCCAATGAACCCTGGTGTTGCAGGTAAAATCGAAATCTGGGAAAACGGTGGAGATGTAATCGACCAAGGTATTCTCGAAATGGCTGAAGAATGTGGAATTACCAAACCATTCATGGATGTAGCAGTTACTCCATTAGGTCAAGGTGCTGGACCTGCAGTAAGAACTTCTTTCGCAGTTAAATCCAAATGGGGTTACCCAGTTGGATCTGGTATCCACAACGTTCCATCCGCATGGGACTGGTTAAGAGGATACAAAAAAGAACACAAAGAAGCATGGCCTGTTTGTGATATCGGTTCTAACATCGTTCAACAAATGGCTGGTGGAGACTTCGTACTCTTCGGACCTATCGAAAACGCAAGACTTGCATTCCCTGCTTGTGGTATGGCAGATATTATGATTGCAGAAGCTGCTAAAGATATTGGTACCGAACCAGTAGAAGAACACCCAATTAACAAATTATTATAAATAAATATATAGGGTCTAGATTAGATGATTTATTTCATCTAATCATTTACTTATATTTATTTAATTGTTAACTATTTTTTAAGCATTTTTTTTAAGATTATAACTTATTTTGCTCTAACTTATTTTAATAAAATTTATATTATCATAAAAAGATATTATAATTTAATTATACTCGAGGTTATAAAATGTCTTTTTTAAGTAAAATTTTTAACAAAGGTCCTAAACCTGTTATTGCTAAATCAAGGGAAGGCAATTTAGGTACATTAACTGCTCAAAAAGCAGGTCCTGCAAGTCCAGGTGTTGTTAAAAAACCTGATACTTTTTATGTAACTGCATCTGTTGAATTAGGTAACACTACTACAAAGTGTATTGTCATGGCAACAAACTTAAACACAAGTGAATCTTATTTGCTCAATAAAACAGTTAAAATGACAAGGGATATCAGAAAACCTAAAGCAGGTGAGAAAGTATTCGGTAAAACAGTTTGGGGTATTGAACTTTCCAAAGAAGCTGTAACTGAATTGGTCAGGGACACTGTTTTAGAAGCTTTAAGAAAATGTAATGTTGATAAGGATAAAGATTTGGATTTCGTTGTAAGATCAACTGGTGTAACTGCAGGTTTTGCAACTGCTGAAGAGGCAGGTCAACTTATTATTGCACTTGCAGATGGTTGTCTTGAAGCAGATATTCCTCCTCGTAAAATGTCTCCTGCGATGAGTATTTCCCAACTTCCTGAAAGATTGCAAAAACATTCTCTTTTAGAAAATATCATGTTTGATGGGGCTGTTGTTAGTGTAGTTCCTCCTGAAGGAAAAGAAACTGTTGCAAATGAAATGGAAGGTGAACTTGTTACTGCAGGTATTAAACTAGGTGCAAAATGGACTGATGTGGATTATAGAAACCCATGTGTTTCCCTTGACTTCGGTTCTACTTTAGCAGGTCGTATTGTAAATGACAATGAACCGTATGCTAACACTATTGGTAACTTCTTAGGTTTAGCAGGGGTTGTCAGTGATTCAATTGCTAGAGGTTCTGGTTTAATTGATAAGAAAAATGGTGCTGCATTAGATTTATTCTCTGAAAAAGCAATGAAAAAAGCTAATCATAAAAAAGCTCAGGCTAATGCACTTGAGGCTCATAAATTAATTAATATCTGTAAAGTTCCTGATGTTGAAAGATTTGGTACTGTTCCATTAAATTATGAAGCTGCTACAAAAGCAGGAACCACATTAATTGGTTGTGATGTTGGTGTTAACGGGGATAAATTAGGTGAATTAATGGAATTGGGTGCACAATTCTATGATGCAGATGGTCTTCCAACATTGCTTTCCACTTTGGATTATGTAAGTACAAATATTGTTACAAGATTATTGGATGTTGCATTTGAAGAAAAGGTTATAGTTCCAGGTTCAGCTTTAGGTATTACCGGAAGAGCTGGTATTACTGGTCGCAAACCACAACTTATTTTGGAATCTGTTCAAGATAGATTTGATAATGTTGTATTTGTTGAAGATGGTCTTGCTTTAGGGTCTGCTATCATGGCTCGTTGTATGAATTCAATGGGTACTCCTAAAGTTCCTATTGGTGGAAAACAAGGTGGTAGATGTATTCTTAAAGATCGTATGAAAATGGCTGGCGGTAAATTCGCTTAAATATAATGTGGTTTATCATGATTTATGCAATTTTGATGGCTGGAGGTAGGGGAACTAGACTCAAGGTTCCTTGCGAAAAACCTCTTTTTGAATTACATGATAAACCTTTAATTAAATATGTACTTGATAATTTAAAAGAATCTAAATTAATCGATAAAATAATAATTACTGTTAGTCCTCACTCTTGTGAAACTACCAGATATCTTGAATCATTGGATGATGATTTTGAAATTTTAAATACTTCCGGAAAGGATTATTTGGTTGATTTATCATATATTTTAGATTACTTTGAAAATAGATCTAAAGAAGACATTTTGCTTTTTATTAATGCAGATTTACCGTTTATTTCTGCTGAAACTGTGGATGATGTTTTGGATTGTTATTTGAAATCAGACAAGGATGCATTGTCTGTTCAAGTTCCAGTGGAAATATTTGAAGATTTGGGTTTGGATTATTCATATGAATTCAATGGAAATGTTCCTTCTGGATTGAATGTATTAAAGAGTATGAATATTGTCCAAGATGAAACTCAAATTGTTATTCCAAAAGTGGAATTAGCATTGAATATTAATACTCTTTTGGATAGTAAAGTTGCAGAAAGGCTGTACAAAGAATACTATATTTAAATATAATGAAATTAAATATTTATATAACTAAATTTAATTTTTATCAGGTGATTTAATGGAACAAAAACAAATTCCTAGAAGAGAAGAGAAATTATGGAGTGAAATTAAAAACTATCAAGTAGCTACCAACAATGCACGTATCCTTGGAGTTCTTGATGAATTAATTATCAATGAAAAAACTGGTAAAATCGTGGATATTGCTATTAGAGTTGAAAGTGATCGTAATATCCATGTTAAAGGTGCTAAAAGAAACGGCGATTTATTATTAGTTCCTTTCGCTAAAGTTGAAAAAGTTGGCGAATTTATTATTGTAACTGAATAATTTCAGTTATTCTCTTTTTTTAATTATTTTTTTATTTACTTTTTCTTTCAATATTTTCGCAATGTTTTATTAAATTTTATATATTTTGTTAAACAAAATTTATAATGTTATAAAATATTTGATGTTATAAGGTGATTATATGTTACTTGAAATAGAAAATTTGGCTGTTGAAGTAGCCGGAAAAAGAGTTTTAAAAGGAGTTAACCTTTCAATTGCTGAAGGTGAAACTCATGTTCTTTTAGGACCAAATGGTGCTGGTAAAAGTACTTTATTTTTAACTATTTTAGGATTCCCAAATTATAACGTTGTTGAGGGTTCTATTAAATTTAAAGGTCAAGATATTACTGAATTAAGCACTGCTGAAAGAGTTAAATTAGGTATTGGTGTTAGTTTCCAAACTCCTCCTGCAATTAGAGGAATTTCTGTAGGAGATTTGTTAAAAATTATTTCTAACCAAGATGTTAAAGATGAATTAAATCCAAGAATGAAACAATTGGCTGATCAGCTTAAGTTCAGTGATGAGTTTTTAGACCGTGATGTTAATTTAGGATTTTCAGGTGGGGAGGTAAAACGTTCTGAAATCTTACAATTACTTGCTCAAATGCCTGATTTTACTATGTTTGATGAACCTGATTCTGGTGTGGATATTGAAAATGTAGAGTTATTAGCTTCCGAAATCGGAACTCTATTGGATAAGGACAAACCACAACGTAGTAGAAAAAGAAGTGGTCTTTTAATTACTCACTTAGGTTATATTTTAAACTTTGTTAGTGCAGATAAAGCACATGTTTTAATAGATGGAGTTATTTCCTGTTCAGGAAATCCTAGTGAAATTCTTGAAGATATTAGAAAAAATGGTTTTAATGGATGTGTTGAGTGTGCGCAATGTTTATGAGGATGCTGAAAGAGCAAAAGATAAAAAAGCAGCTCTTGGAGTTGATGTAACAATTGAAAATTTCTCTGATGAAACAATCAATGCAATTGATATGATTGATGATTTGGATGATTTGAAAAAACAGACAAAAAAAGACTTATTAAAAGTTGGTGTTGATACAACTGAAGAAAACAGGTCAGGATCCTTTTTACAAGTTGATCAAAGTAATATTTTTACTAACAATTCCATTTCTGATTCAATTGAAGTAATGAATATGGCTGTTGCATTGGATAAATATCATTGGTTGGAAGACTACATGTGGAATGTAGTTAAACCGGATGCTGATAAATACACTGCAAAAACTGCATTAAGAGAAAAAGAGGAAGGAGTAACAAGCGGTTACTTTGTAAGATCTCTTCCAGGTACTAAAGAAGTAATGCCTGTACAAGCTTGTATGTTTATCAGTGATGAAGATATTATGCAAACTGCTCACAACATCATTATTGCAGAAGAAAATTCAGAATTGCACTTAATTACAGGTTGTGCAACTGGTGATGACATTTCATCTGCAATGCATGTTGGTGTTTCTGAAATGTATTTAAAACCTGGTTCAAAAATAACTTTCACAATGGTTCATAATTGGGCAGAACAAGTTGCTGTACGTCCAAGAACAGGTATTAAATTAGCGGATAATACAACTTATATCAACAATTACATTTTGACAAGTCCTGTAAGCAGTATCCAATCTTTCCCTACTGCATACTGTGATGGTAAAAATTCACGTGCTATCTTCCAAAGTATTCAAGGTGGTAAAAAAGATTCTATTATTGATGTTGGATCAAGAGCATTATTGAATGCAGAAGGAGCTAAAGCTGAAGTTATCTCAAGAGCAGTTGCTCAAGATGAATCTCAAATTTTTGCTAGAGGTCATTTGGCTGGTACTGTTCCTGATGTTAAGGGGCATTTGGAATGTCATGGATTAGTATTGTCTGATGATAGTTTCATTTATGCAGTTCCTGAACTTCAAGCTAGTTCAACTAATTTGGAGATGTCTCACGAAGCAGCTGTTGGTAAAATTTCTGAAGATGAAATTAACTACTTGACTTCTCGTGGAATTCTTGAAGAAGAAGCTGAATCTATGATTGTTAGAGGATTCTTAAACATGGATATTACAGGCCTTCCTGATGAATTGGCTCAACAGACTCAAAAAATGATTGATATGAGTCTTGATGGAATGTAATTCCATCTATTTTTTCTTTTTTTCTTAGTTATTAATATTCATTTTATTTTTATTAAGACTCTTTTTTTAGTATATAAATCTTTTGACTTTTTTGTCTAAGTAACCTTTATATTAATTATAAATAAAATATATTAATTAGTACATAATGTAATGCTGAGCTAGCTCATTACGTACAGAAATTGTGTTTTTAAGGCATACCTAAACGGTATTCTTTAAAAAGAAAATTTTAAAATTTTTTAAAAAAGTTTAAAATTGGTTCAGAAGAGCAAAAATGTTTTTCTGAATTGGAGAAATATTTATAGAGGAGGAGAAACTCTATGGCTGATGATGTAAAAATTGTAATGTTTTGTTGCAACTGGTGTTCCTATGGAGGAGCAGACACAGCTGGTACTGCACGTATGCAATACCCACCGAATATCAGAGTTATTCGTGTAATGTGTTCTGGAAGAATTGACCCACAATTTATTTTAAAAGCATTTAAAGAAGGTGCTGATGGGGTATTTGTAGCTGGATGTCACATGGGTGACTGCCACTATGATGCTGGTAACTATAAATTAGATCGTAGAATGAGATTAGTTTATAAATTAGTCGAAGATATGGGAATTGGAAAAGAAAGACTTCACCACGACTGGATTTCCGCATCCGAAGGTGAAAAATTCTCTGAAGCTGTTAAAATGATGGTTAGCAGAATCAAAGGATTAGGTCCAGCTCCATTAAAAGAACAATTAAATGTTGAGGAATAAATTGGAGGAATTAATATGGCAGATAAAGTAAAAATAGGAACTATGTGGTTTGGCGGATGTTCCGGATGCCACTTATCCATTGCAGATTTCCACGAATCTTTAATTGATGTTATGGAATTCGCTGATTTCGAATTCTCTCCTGTACTTATGGATACTAAATATGATGAAGTACCTGAGTTAGACATTCTCATCGTTGAAGGTGGAATCAGAAACGATGAAAACAGAGAATTATCAGAAATGTTAAATGAAAAAGCAAATATGGTTATTGCTTACGGAACCTGTTCTTGCTACGGTGGTGTTCCAGGTCTTGGAAACTTATGGACTGTTGAAGAATTAGAAGAAGAAGCATACATTAACTCTGTATCTACTGTAAACCCTGAAGGAATTATTCCACATGAAGAGGTACCTCACCTCGAAAGTAGAGTAAGACCTATCACTGAAACTATGGATATTGACTTAATGATTCCAGGTTGCCCACCTCGTTCTGATGTTGTAGCTGAAGCTATTTTAACATTATTAAAAGGCGAAACTATCGAATTACCTTCCACTAACCTTTGTGAAGTATGTCCTAGAGAAAAACCACCTGCTGGTTTAGCTATGGACTTTATTAAAAGACAATTCGAATTAGGTGCACCTGAAGCTGATTTATGTTTAATTAGTCAAGGATTAGTATGTTTGGGTCCTGCAACCGTATCTTTATGTGGTGCAGAATGTCCTTCCATTGGTATCCAATGTAGAGGATGTTACGGTCCTACTGCAAAAGTATTAGATCAAGGAGCAAAAATGATCAGTGCTATTGCATCTGACTACGGTGTACAAGAAGATAAAACTGTAGATCCTGAAATTGTTGCTGACCAATTAGATGATATTGTAGGTACTTTCTACACTTACACATTACCTGCAGCTTTAGTTCCAATGAAAATGCAGAAAGGAGGAGAATAAGATGGTTAAACTTACTATGGAACCTGTTACCCGTATCGAAGGACACGCAAAAATTACTGTACACCTTGACGATGCTGGAAACGTCGAAGAAACAAGATTACACGTTATGGAATTCAGAGGATTCGAAAAATTCTTACAAGGTCGTCCTGTAGAAGAATTACCAAGAATCGTACCTAGAATCTGTGGTATTTGTGATGTACAACACCACTTAGCAGCAGCTAAAGCTGTTGACCAAATTTTCGGATTTGATGACAATGAAATTTTACCTGATGCATACAGAATGAGAGAAATCATGAACTGGGGTTCATACATGCACTCCCACGCTCTTCATTTCTACTTCTTAGCTGCACCAGATTTAATCATTCCTAACGGAACTAGAAAAACTAGAAATGTTTTCCAAGTTATTAAAGACATGCCTGAATTAGCTCTTCAAGCTATTAACATCAGAAGAAACGGTTTAGAAATTGTTAGAAAAATCGGTGGTCGTCCAATTCACCCTACTTCTTCCACTCCTGGTGGTATTTCTACAGAATTAGATGATGAAACTCAAAAAGATTTACTCGCAAGAGCTAAACAAAACGTAGAATTAGCACAAGCTACTTTAGACTTAGCTATTCCTGTATTTGAAGAAAACATCGACTTAATCTCATCTTTAGGTAACTTCGGTGACACCAGACACTGTGGTCTCGTAAAACCTGATGGAACTTGGGATGTATATAACGGTAACGTTAGAATCAAAGATAAAGATGGAAGCGACCTTTTAGAATACAGAAATGCTGAATATACTGATATTGTTGCTGAACATGTAAAACCTTACTCCTGGTTAAAATTCCCATACATTAAAGAATTAGGATACCCAGAAGGTATTTACAGAGTTGCACCATTATCCAGGATCAATGTTTGTGACGACATGCCTGCTGAAGCACCTCTCGCAAGAGAAGCTCTCAAAGACTTCCGTGATGCTTTCGGATATGCTCAAGCACCATTATTATTCAACTATGCTAGACTCATTGAATTATTAGCATCTGCTGAATGTGCTGCTAACGCATTAGAAGGAGATTTATCTGGTCAAAAATTCCCAGATGAATTAGAAAGAACTGAAGGTAAAGGTGTAGGTATTGTAGAAGCTCCTCGTGGTACTTTAATCCACCATTACGAATCTGATGACAATGGATTATGTACTAAAGCTAACATTGTTGTTGCTACAATCCAAAACAACCCAGCTATGGAAATGGGTATTCACCAAGTTGCTAAAGATTACATCAAACCTGGTGTTGAAGTAGATGACAAAATTTTCAACTTAATGGAAATGGTTATCAGAGCTTACGACCCATGTTTATCTTGTGCTACTCACTCAATGGATAGTCAAATGAGATTAGCTGAAGTAAATATTGTAGACAGTGAAGGAAACCTCATTAAAAAATTCTAAATTTAAGGGGGTTTATTAATGATTGTATTTAATGAAGATGGCTGTATTAAATGTGGGGCATGTGAAGGTACATGTCCTACTTCAGCTATTGAAGTAACACCAACCGCTATTGTACACTGTGACACTTGTGGTGGAGAGCCAAAATGTGCTGACGTTTGTCCTAATGGTGCATTAAAAGTAGAAGACTACGAAATTGCTGAAGGAGTTTCCCAAGCAAGATTAGTATTCAACTCTGTTTTATGTGACCAATGTGGTAAATGTGAAGAAGTCTGCCCACAAGAAACTGTTAAAGTCACTGGTACAAAATTAAAAGAAGTTGAAGGTTTCTGTGTAATGTGTCAAAAATGTGTTGACATTTGCCCAGTTGACGTAATTGGTATTCCTGGTGTTAAAGAACCTGCTGAATGTGACTTAGATCTCAAAGGTAAAGGTCCTGTATACATCAAAGATTGTGTTGGATGTGGAACTTGTGTAGAACCTTGTCCTGTAAATGCAATTACTCTTGATGAAGTAGGTAGTCCAGTTACTGTAAATGATAATTGTATCAGATGTGGATTATGTTCCCAAACTTGTCCTTGGAATGCAATTTTCATTTCCGAGAAAAAACCTATTAAACGTACTAAAGAAATTAAATCATTTACTTTCGATTCAGCTAAATGTATTGGATGTAACACTTGTGTAGAAGCATGTCCTGGGGACTTCATTGCTGCTAACAGTTCCAGTTTAACTGTTGCTATTCCTAGCGTATGTGCTGCATGTGGTTTATGTGTAAATCTTTGTCCTGTTGACGCATTGGAAATTGATGTTGAATGGGGTGAAGGTACTCCTGTGGATGCAGAAGGTATCGGAAGAGATCTAGAAAAATGTGACTTCATTGGTGCATGTGCTAACAAATGTCCTACTGAAGCTATTCGTGTAGTTACCAAAACTGGTATGTTATGTCCTGCTTTAGTAGAAACTGATGATGAACCATCTTTCACCAGTTGTATTAGATGTGGAGCTTGTGCTGCAATGTGTTCCAACGACGCATTGAAAGTTGAACAATACGAAGTAACTATCAACGGCGAAGCTGTTGCTAGAGACAGAATTGCATTCAACCCATCTAAATGTGATCAATGTGGTGACTGTATCGAAGCATGTCCTTACGATATGATTCACAAAACAGAAAATCCTAAATTACCAATTGCAGGATTCTGTACCTTATGTGGTCAATGTATGGAAGCATGTCCTGAAGATGCATTATGCTACAAATAGGTGTGATAACACGCACACCTTATTTTTTCTTTTTTTTTAAAAAATAGTTAATAAAAAAATAATAAACAAATTATTTTATAATTTATTCATTACTTGTTTCCCGTTTATTATTGTCATTACTGGTTGTCCAATGTATGTCCAACCGTCAAATGGAGAGTATTCTGCTTTTGTTTCAAAGGTATCTATATCAAATTTACCTTCTTGTTTTAGATCAATTACAGTAAAATCAGCATCTTTTCCAACTGCAATTTCTCCTTTGTTTTCAAGACCATAAACTTTGGCAGCATTTTTAGATAATATGTCTGGAATTATACTCAAATTTATGTTTCCTTTATTTACTTCGGTTAATAGTAGTGGAACAACAGTTTCGAGATTTGGTATTCCTGGTGAGGATTTCCACACTCCTTTTGTTTTGTCCTCAAGTGTATGTGGTGCATGGTCAGTTCCGATTATTGATGTTTCATCCAAGTCACTAACTCTCACGCTCTTGTTTTTTGGTCTTAATGGAGGATTTGTTTTTATTAATGTTCCATATGTATTGTATGCAGAATTATCCATCAATAAATGATGAGGTGTAAATTCCCATGAAACAGACATATTTTTACTTGCATCTTTTGCCATTTCTAGTGCTTTGGATGAACTTAAGTGACAGATATGTAATCTTAAATTATTCTCTCTTGCAAGTTCAATAGCTTGCCTTACAGATTCGTCTTCACTTTCTGTTGGTCTTGCATAAGTGTAGTCAATAGGAGTATTCTCTTTTTTTTCCTTTAATTTTGCAGTTTCACTTTCAACAATGGATTTTTTCTCGCAGTGTACAGCAACAAGACCATTATATTTTGTGGTTTCTTTTAATGTTGATAAATCTTTAAATATTTTTTCTAAGCTTTCATCACTTTCTAAATCCATGAATATCTTGAATGAAATAGGATCTAATTCAATCATTTTTTTCATTTCTTCAAGGTCATTGGTTCCTGCCTGAAGTTCAAAGTTAACAACAGATTTCTTTTCTGCGATTTCAATCTTTTCCTTAAGTGCATCATATGTGTTTGTTTTTGGGAGTGTATTTGGCATATCTATTACGGTTGTAAATCCTCCATTTGCAGCACTTAAACTTCCGGTTTTAAAATCTTCTTTTTGAGTTAATCCTGGATCTCTGAAATGTATGTGTGGGTCAATAAAACCAGGCATGATGTAATTGCCATTGATATCAATTGTTTCATCTGCTTTCAGTGGTGTTTTTGATATTTCGGTTATTTTGCCATTTTCTACTTTAATTGAATATTCTCCAATTTTATCAACCATCTTACAATTTTTAATTACTAAATCCATTGTTAATCTCCTATGGTTTTTAATTTCATATTTGTAGTTTCATATTTTTAAATCATAAGTTTTTTTTAATTTAAAAATTATATTTATTTCCATGTCTCAAGTTTTAGATATTCTCAAAAGGGATAAGGAATTATTTTTCAATGATGTTGATATGGACTGTGAGATTTCAGGCACTTCTTCAGATGCAACTTTGATTGCTGATTTCACAGAGTATAATCCTTTACATAATGGCCATTTTCATTGCATGAAAACTGCAAAACATATGTTTCCTAACGCATTATTTGTTGCTATTGTACCAGGGTTATTTGAGAGAAGTGGTAGAGGTATTCCATATATATTGCCAAGGGAAATTAGAGCAGAAATTGCCATCTCTGTTGGTGCGGATATTGTTGTTGAAGGTCCACCTATGGGAATAATGGGTTCTGGACAATATTCATTATGTCTCTGCAAGATGTTTAAGGCTTTAAATACTGATTATATTCCAAGAGGATATAAACCAAAAGAAGGTTTTGATGAAATTTTAAAAAGAATAAATTTGGGCCACCATATCGCTCCAAAACCTTATAAAATTGTAGATAAAACTACTCATGAAACAGTTTTAAAAGATAAGCTTGAGGAAGATAATTATGTTATCACTTCATTCTCAAATTCACTAAGTAAAATAGGGTTTGATTATACAAACAAGTTTATTTTTGTTGAGAGAATTGAGGGAGTAAGTGGAACTTTGATTCGTGAAAGCATTCAGAAAGATAATTTTGGCAATGTTTTAGATATGATGCCTTCAAAGACAATTGAAGTTTTAAAAAGGGAAATCAAAAATGATTCTATAATTTATGGAATTCGGGATGTTGAATCAATTCTCAACACTGCAAATACTTTCTCTTTAGATGAATTGTCTGCATTGAACATGTTCAATGATAAACTAGCTAAAAATATTGTTGAGAATAGACCATATGATAACTTGAAAGATCTTGAAAAATCTATCTTGCATGGATTTTCATCTCATTTTCATCAAAGAGTGTTGAGTATCTTGGAAAATCCTATTCCTAAAAAAATTATCTCAGAATATATTGATAAATATCCGTCAAATATTCGTATTTTAGGCTATAAAAATAAAGAAATATTGGAAAAATTTATAAAAAAAGTAAATAATGAAAATATTTCATTATTATAATTGGGTTAAAAGACTGTTAATAACATTTTGTGGATTTTGAAGTGCAAATACTGCATCCATGAATGTTGGATAAGTTGAACTTAACAAGAATAAGTAAACAAGGTAGTATAATACAACTAAAATCACAATAACTAAAACTATTGTTAATAATATGTCAGCAACACCCATCGGTTCTTTTTCATCTTTGTAATTAATGTTGTGGATGTTTTTGTCTTCAATATCAGTTATTAATTCATCTTTATTCTCTTTTTTATCTTTATTTCTTAAGCTGAAGCGTTTTTTATCTTTTTTAGATTCAACTTCATCTTTAAGACTTACGTCTCCAGTCATTAATCCTTGTTCTTTTAAAATTTCAGCTCTGATTCTAGCTTCCATTTCTTCAGGAGTTTCAATTTTTGGTTTACTCATTACTGGGGTTGGGATTTCCGGTTCAATAACTTCTTCTTGAGGTTCTGGTTCTTCCTTAGGTTTAGGAACATACTCTTTTCTAGTTAAAGATCCGTATTGTGCTTCATCTTTTGCTAATTGTTCACCTAATGGAATTTCATTTTCATCAAAGTACAAGTCATCAAGATATTTTTCATATTTGTCTTCTAATTCTTGTCTAGCACTTGTAGTTGGTGGTTCATAGGTGTGATCTGGATAGATGAAGTCAGTATTCTCCCTATGAGTTAATGTCTGTTTAGGAATATCTAATTCATTTTGAGCAACTTGAGGTTGTTGATTAATCTCTGAATCTGTTGTGTAGGATGATTCGAGTCCTCCGGTGTATTCGATATTCTCCTTAATGTTATATGGGGAATCATTACTTATTCCTTCGAATTCATTTGAAGGAACTTCTTCTTGAGGTGTGTATGGTATCTCAAAATCAGCAGTTTCTTCTTGTGGTTGATATATTGAATTATCTGCACTTACTGCAGGTGCTTCTGTTACTAGAGGTTCTTGTTCAACAGGTTTGCTTTCTTCAGGAACTGCATTTTGAATGCTCATGCCTACAATTTTTTCTAAACATTCTTTACAGTAAACTTTACCAGCAATCTCTAAACTACAGTCTCCACAAACAGATTTTCCACATATTGCACAAGTATTTGTGCCTTCTTTGTCAGGATGATAATAACATTCCATAAATTACACGCTCTAAATGAATTAATATAATAAATTAATATATCTTTTTTATAATTATATAAAACTTTTTATGATGAATTTTAAAGGTTCTTGTAAAAAAGATCTATTTCACTAATGATGATACTCAGTGGGATGCATCCAATATTTTTTCAACAACAATTTCGGATGCAATTAAATCATCTGCTGTTGCTAAGAAACTGCCTAATGTGGTGCTGTTAATTTCATAAACTATTCTGTTTTCTTTTAATTCAGATTCCAAATAATTTTCATTATCAATTTCTAATGAATCAAACACTACTTTTGCTGATTCTTCGTCCTTGTAATCTAAGCATATTTTTCCTTTAATTTTCATCTTTTCACATTTGTTATTTTTAATTTTTTTTAAGATTTTTTCTAGATTATGGTAACATTTATTAATAACTTAATTAATATATTTAAGTATTCTATCTATTGTGATATAGTAATTTTTATTATAGCTATTATCGAATTTGATTATATTGTAGCTATTTTTAATTAAACATGTTTATCATGTCATATTTATTTCGGAGGAATTATAATGGTTCGTGCTTATACAAGAAGAGATTATATTAGAAAAACCCCAAATTCAAGAATTGTACAATATGATATGGGTAATTTAAGAGATGAATTCCCAGTATCTGTAAGTTTAGTTGTTAAAAAACCAGCTCACATTAGACACAACTCTTTAGAAGCTGCAAGGATTGCTTCTAACAGATTAATGCAAAGAGCTGCTGGTAGAATGGGTTACCACTTAAAATTAAGAGTTTACCCTCACCAAATCGTAAGAGAAAACCCAATGGCAACCGGTGCAGGTGCGGATAGGGTACAAAGTGGTATGAGAAACGCTTTCGGTAAACCTGTAAGTGTTGAAGCTATTGTTAAAAAAGGTCAAAGAATTGTTACTATCGACTGTAACGAAAGAAACTTTGAACAAGCTAAAGTTGCATTAAAAAGAGCAGGTATGAAATTACCAGTTCCATGCAGAATTGTTGTTGACAAAGGTGCAGATTTAGTTAAATAGATTTTTTAACTAAATTTTTTACTATTTTTTTTATTTTTCTATTTTATAGATTTTTTTACTAAATTTTTGCTTTTTATAATTAAATATTTAAACTTTAAATTTTATATTATTATATAATATTGACTATACGTTTATTTAATTATTGGTCAATGTATTAATATTTCAAGCCAAGAGGTTATATTTCATGTATGTTAAAAAATTTGAGGATTTAAACAAATCTGATATTCCAATTGCTGGTGGAAAAGGTGCTAATTTGGGTGAATTGACCCAAGCAGGTATTCCAGTACCTCCAGGTTTTGTAGTAACTGCACAAACTTATGAAAAATTCATGGTTGAAACAGGAATTAATGATCAAGTTTTAAGTATTCTTGAAGAAATTGATATCAATGATACTAAAGCTCTTCAAGCTGCGGCTGAAGAAATCAAAGCTATTATTGTTGAAGCTCCTATTCCTGAAGACATGGTTTTATTTATTACTGAAGCTTACAATCAACTTTGTCAAAGATGCGATGAAGATGATGTTGAAGTAGCAATTAGATCTTCTGCAACTGCTGAAGATTTACCTGAAGCTTCATTTGCAGGTCAACAAGACACTTATTTATACGTTTCCGGAACTGATTCTGTATTGGAATATGTAAGGAAATGTTGGGCTTCATTATTTGAAGCAAGAGCTATATTTTACAGAGAAGAAAACAATTTTGAACACTCCAAAGTTTTAATTGCTGTTGTTGTTCAAAAAATGGCAAATGCTGATAAAGCAGGTGTAATGTTTACTGTAAACCCATCTACTGGTGAAGACATTGCTTTAATCGAAGGATCATGGGGTCTTGGAGAATCTGTTGTATCTGGAGATGTAACTCCGGATAACTATCAAGTTGCTAAAAAAGACAATGATATTCTCAATGTTACTGTAAGTGACAAAAAATTCATGTATATCAATGATGAAAACGAGACCAGTGTCAAAGTTGAAGTTCCAGATGAATTAAGAAAAGAAAGAGTATTATCTGATGAAGAGCTCATTGAATTAACTGAAATGGGTAAAAGAGTTCAAGCTCATTATGGTGAACCAATGGATACTGAATGGGCATTTGAAAAAGGAAACCTATTCTTATTACAAGCAAGACCTATCACTACATTAGGTGATGTTACTGAAGATGTTGTTGAATCTTCTGCTACTGGTGAAGTTTTAGTAAGAGGTCTTGGTGCAAGTCCCGGTATGGCCTCTGGTAATGTTAAAATTATTTTAGATATTGAAGAATTAGATAAAATTAAAGATGGAGACATTATGGTTACCACTATGACAACTCCGGATATGGTTCCTGCTATGAAAAAATCAAGCGGAATTGTAACTGATGAAGGTGGAGTAACTTGTCACGCATCCATTATTTCCCGTGAACTTGGAATTCCTTGTGTTGTAGGTACTGGAGATGCTACTTCTGCATTAAAAGAAAATACTGGTGTTACTATTGATGGTAAAAAAGGATTAGTATTTGATGGAATTTCAGAAAACAAAGAAGAAGCAGTTCAAGTAGTAGCTAGTGCTGGAGCAGCTCCAATTATTACTGTTACTGAAGTTAAAGCTAATGTAAGCATGCCTGAAGCAGCAGCAAAAGCAGCTGCAACTGGTGCTGATGGTGTAGGTTTACTCAGAACTGAACATTTAATGTTAACTGCAGGTATTCACCCTGGAAAATTCATTGCTGATGGAAGAGAAGATGAATTAATTGATACTATTGCAGAAAACGTTAAAATTGTAGCTGATGAATTCTATCCAAAACCAGTGTGGTACAGAACTTTAGATGCTCCTACTGATGAATTTATCACATTAGAAGGTGGAGAAAACGAACCTGAAGAACACAACCCAATGCTCGGTTGGAGAGGAATCAGAAGGGAACTTGATCAACCTGAAATTCTCAAATGTGAATTCAAAGCTATTAAAAAATTACATGAACAAGGATACACTAATATTGGAATTATGATTCCTTTATCACAAAGTCCTGAAGAACTCAAACAAGCTAAAGCACTCTGTTCTGAAATTGGTTTAGAACCTCAAAAAGATGTTGAGTTCGGTATGATGGTTGAAATCCCAGCTGCTGCATTAACTATTGAAGATTACATTGCAGTAGGTATTGACTTTGTAAGTTTAGGAACCAACGATTTAACCCAATACACTCTTGCAGTTGACAGGAACAATGAATACGTTGCAAAACACTATTCTGAAGAACACCCTGCAGTAATGAAATTGATTGAAATGACAATCAAAAAATGTGTTGCAGCTGGTGTTAAATGCAGTATCTGTGGTCAAGCAGGTAGTGTACCTCGTATTGTTGAAAAACTTGTTGGTTTTGGAATTACAAGTGTATCTTCAAACACTGATGCTATAGCAGAAGTTAGAAAAACTGTTGCTAGAGCTGAACAAAAAATTATTCTTGACGCTGCTCGTCAACGTTTAGAATAATTCTTTTATTTCTTTTTTTATTTTTTTTTATTAAATTTTAAATTCAGGTTATTTTATGGACGAAAAACCAATAGATAAAGATATTATTTTAAAAGAGTTAGATGAACTCCATCAATTGGATCATGATTATGCAGATGGTAGAATTTTAGGATCCATGTGTACAGAAGCACATCCTTTTGCAAAAGAAGTTTATTACAAATTCATTGATACTAATTTGGGAGATCCTGGTCTTTTTAAAGGTACAAAACTAATTGAAAATAAGGTTATTGAAAATATAGGTGAACTTTTATCTATTGAAAAACCATATGGTCATATTGTAACTGGTGGTACTGAAGCTAATCTCATGGCTATACGTGCTGCTAGAAATCATGCAAGAAAATATAAAGGGATTGTTGATGGAGAAATAATCGTCCCTGAATCAGCTCATTTTTCATTTAAGAAAGCGGCTGATATGTTAAACTTAAAAATTGTTGAAGCAGACCTTGATGACAATTATAAAATTGACGTTGAATCAGTTAAGGATTTAATTTCTGATAAAACAGTAGCAATTGTTGCTATTGCAGGTACTACTGAATTAGGTTTAATAGACCCAATTGAAGAAATCTCAAAAATAGCTTATGAAAATAATATTTATTTTCATGTTGACGCAGCTTTTGGTGGATTTTCAATTCCATTTTTAAGAGATATGGGTTATGATTTACCAGTCTTTGATTTTTCATTAGATGGTGTTTGTTCTATAACTATTGATCCTCATAAAATGGGTTTAGCACCTATTCCTGCTGGAGGTATTCTTTTTAGGAAAGAAGAATATTTGGATGTTATGGCAGTTGATTCTCCTTATTTAACTGTTAAAACTCAATCTACAATTGTAGGAACACGTTCTGGTGCAGCTTCTGCAGCTACCTATGCTGTTATGAAATATTTTGGAAAAGAAGGATATTCCAAGTTAATTAAAGAATCAATGGATAATGCTAAATTCTTAAAGGAAAACTTGGAAAAAATAGGTTATGATGTGATTTGTGAACCAGAATTAAATTTAGTTGCTTTTAATCATCCTAATATTGAAGCTCATGAATTTGCAGAAAAATTAGAAGAATTAGGATGGAAAGTTTCTGTTGCTAAATGCCCGGTAGCTATTAGGGTTGTATTAATGAATCATATTAAATTAACTCATTTGAAAGAATTGTTAGAAGATTTAAAAGAAATATTCTAATTTTTAATCTTCTGTTATGTCTTCTACATACATTAAAGGATAATTGAGTTCTTCGATGAATTCAATCCTTATTGTAGCTTTGACATTGTCTACTTTTGTATATATTTTTACATCTAACATATCACCATTAAGAGAAGTGTAATCAAACTCAGTCATGGATTCTTCAAGTTTATCAAATCTGATTTTAACGTCAATATCTTCAATTGCAGGTTGCAATCTTAAAGAGTCTTCCATACTTTTTTCTAAACCTTCTTTGGTGTCTTTGTTTACAGGTGTTCCTACAAATTGATGGAATAAAGCACCCATACTAATTGCACCTTCAAATATTGCTCTTTCTCTTGTTGTTATGTTTGAAAAATATTCTTTATCGACATCCATTTACAGGCCTCCATTTAAAAATATGATTTTTTCATATATTATTTCAGATGGTATTGGACTAATGCAGAAATAGAATAATAATGCGGAAATTATTAAAACAACTGCTAAAATATATATCCTATTATCTTTTGGATAGAAATAACTGAATATGCCTCCGACTATAAGGAATACTGCTGCTATTATGAATGCATTTGATTCCTGAGGATTTTCTTTAATGATTTTATCATTAATAGGACTTTGATTTACTAATTCTCCTTCAACAATTATTCTGTTTGCTGTTGAACCGATTGGATCACAAGTTATTAAGAATAATGATTCATTATCTTCTGTTGGTGCATCCGCAGTCCCGGGTACGATAGTTGTATTTGTTACTGTGTAGTTTAATTCACCAACACCAGGCCATTCTAGAAGTAATGTATCTCCTGCTGAAAGTTCATTCAATCTAAAGAATGGAGAACCTTGGAGGGTTCTATGTCCATATAATGCAATATAATCATTAGTTGGAACATTTGTCCCAGGGTCACTTAAAACACCTTGATTTAAGGATACATTATTAATTTTTTCATGTACTCCAATGCTTGGTATTACAATAGAGGGAGAGTCAATATTTCTTTCTACAGCTATTTTGGATGAAAAGTAATTCACTTCACCCATTGCATATAATCCAATTATTAATATACAAATAATAATGACTATAGTTGAAATAGTTGGTTTATTCATAATATCAAATTTGTTAAATCTAATATAATACTTTTCTTAATCTTGGTACGTGGAACTTATTTCATTTATCATCCAATCTGGAGCTTTTGTTGTTGGAATGGTTAATATGATACTGTCCATATTATTTATCACATAATCCACTTTGTCTTGTGGTGTTTCAATTAAAAGCATATATTGAGCATTCAAATCACCTAGATTTATTTGTCTTTCGTAATTTGATAGTTTCACTCCATAATTTTTAAGCATTTCAAGAGTTTTCTCTTCATCATAACCATCAATAAGTGATCCTTTTAGTAATTCCAATACATCGGATGAAAATTCTTTGGTGTTTTCTTTGGGATTTGTAGTGTTTCCTTTCACTATTGTATTTGATTTTGAGTATTCGGAATCAATTTCGCCATTGTCCTCATATCTCATTATTGCCAGAACAGTACAGCCACTTATGTCAGGACTTGTGTTGTTGGGGGTGTAATTCTCATTTGTGCTGTTATTATTGGTGTAGATATCCACAACGCTGCCGACATTAACAAGGCCTGCTCCTGCCTGAAGTCTTGAAATCAAAATGGGAACTGATACTGTATTTGGTTCTTCAAATTTAATTTTGGATAATACTTCAGCATTATTATCATTTACAATTTGTATTGCTTTGGCAGTTGGAAGAATGACATTTTTGCTTTCATTTGAGTATACTGCCATAGTTCTGTTGTATTTGTCTGCATTTGAATAAATTGACTTTTTGTGGAATGATTTCCAATCTTTTGTTGCGAGAGTCATTATATTTATTTGATCAATTTCTCCAGGAGTATGGGCATCATTGATTTTTTCTTCCAATAAATAGGAATTTGGGGATGTTGTTAACGGACCACAATATAATTCATGTAATTCATTGAGTTTTGTGGTTTTTGCAAGAGTTAATTCTTCTTGTGAGGGTTCATAAATCAAAAAATAATATGCTGATGAGATTAATGTAATTAAAATCAATGTTGTTATGATAATACCTGTTTTCTTCTTCTTTTCATCATCAGATATTTCCACGGAATTTGGACTTAAATAAACTCCGAGTTTATGGTTTAATTTTTTTAATGGTGTTAATTCATCATCTTTTTTTGATGGTTTTGAATATTCTTTTGAGATTTGGTTTTTTAATTCTCTTGTTTCTTCAAAACCTTTCGGATATAATGGATCTCTTGGTTTTTTATTATTCATTATTCATACTCCTAATTTTGAATAAATATAGATGGATAATTTAATTATAGGAGTAATTGCTCATTTTTTAATTAAATTAATTATTAGGTAGTATAGGCAGAATAATAGTAATAATACTGCAGGAATATTTACATTAAATAAAATAATGTCAATTGGAAGGATTAATATGATTATTAATAAGAATGAAAATGCAATTACTGGAATGTTATCAAATTTTGGATATCTTATGTTACTTATCATAAGTAATGAAACTATGATACTTAATAAAATTGCAACATATGGATTATACAATCCACTTAAATAAAATGATCCTATGATTAATGACATGCTTGGAATTGGAAATCCAATAAAGTCTTGTGTGTCTAGTTTACCTGAAATCACGTTATATCTTGTTAATCTTAAAACTCCACAAACAACAATCAATAAACTAACGAGGGTTACTATTATCTGAAAAATGCCTGGGGTGGTGTTAATACTGCCGTAAAGGAGTACTGCTGGCGCAACTCCGAATGAGACAATATCGGATAGTGAATCGATATTTTTCCCGAAACCTAATTCATCTTGCCTATTTATCTTACGTGCTACCCAACCATCTGCTGAGTCGAATATGATTGCAATTATCATGAGAACTGCTGCTATGCTGAACTCATGGTTCAATGAAAATATGATTGATAAGAATCCTGATGCCATATTCAATAGAGATATGATGTCGGATAATGCAATGAAACTTTTCATATTTGTGCTTTCAATTTTCATATTCAAACTCCAGTATTACTTTTTAGTTTATTTCTTATTAATTTAATCTTTTATTTTACGTTATTTTTATGTATATTTGTATTTAATACTTAATAATACTTATTTTTATCTATGCATATTAATTAATTTAGTTTTTCATTATTTGATTAAGTTATTATTAATGTTTTTAATTTTAATAATTGATTTGCTTTATATTTACTTTAAAATTATTTTTTTAGTTATTTTTTTTAAAATATCGGCATAAAAGATAAAATATATATAATAATTTTTTAATAAATAGTAATGGTTAAACTTTAATAAATAGCTTATACATTCTTTAATTTAAAATGTTGGATTTGTAATTGATTTAATTAAATTTAATATTTTTTAATAAAGATGATGTTTATTTATGTAAATTGAATTTAAATTAATATTTAGTGAGTAGTTAAATGATAGAAGATAATATACGTGTTCTTAGACAGGCTGCAAGGGTTTCTTCCAATAGCGACTATAAAATTGAAAAAAATTGGTGTGTTATTGCAGGAAATGCAGATTTGGTGGATAAAATAGCTTATAAGGCTATTGCTTCCAATCATCGTGTTAAAATATTATTCAGGGAACATGTAATGTTGAAGGATGGTAAACTGGATAAGAAGTTTGATTTTATCATGCTTTATGGAAGTTCTATCGTTATTGATGAATTCAAAAAACTTGCAAAACAATATGGTGGTGCTTATGTAAGAATATTACGTAAGTATCTTGTTGAAGAGCCTAATTTAATGGTACTTGTAGCTCCAGATAATGTTATTAAAAAGACAGTGTCTGTAATTGAAAAATCAAGAATATCCTTTGCAATTTTACAGGATTCTCAGACTACTGGATTCATTGATGTTGATTTAAGTAATGAAGTAAAATTACCCAATTTTATTAAATCTGCATTGAAACCATTTTATAATGCGAATGAAGTTGTTTTATCAACAATTTTGATTTCTGTCGATAAGAAAGAAGAAATTAAAAAAGTTCAAAGTATAGCTACATCTAACAGAATTTTCGTTATCGATTTTAAAGATATTGTAACGGAGGATTAATCATGAATATTTTTGGAAAAGAAGAAGAACCACAAATTAGTGAAGCCAAAGTTATTAGCAATAGTTTAGGTATTGATTTAGGAACATTAAACACTGTAATTGCAAAACCTTCAGGTGATAAATTTGACTTATACCAAATTCCATCTGTTGTCGCTGTTAAAAAAGATGACCCTACAGAAGTTTTAGCTGTTGGAGAAGAAGCTAAAAAAATGCTCGGTAGAACTCCTGAAGATATTCTTGCTGTAAGACCTTTGAAAAAAGGTGTAATTGAAAATGTTGTTCAAGCTCAAGCATTATTAATTAAAGCAATGCAAATTGGTATTAATGAAGGAGAAAGTGTTGGAAGAATTGTTATAGGTATTCCTGGTGATGCTTCTGAAGTGGAAAAGAATGCTGCTGAAGAAATTGGTAGAAAAGCAGGAGCTCAAAATATTTTAGTTATTAGTGAAGGATTAGCTGCAGCTATCGGTGCGGGATTGCCTATTGCTGAACCTAATGGAACTATGGTTGTTGATATTGGTGCTGGATCAACTGATATTGTTATCATCTCTCTTGGTGGTATTAATGATATTGAAACTGTTAGATGTGGTGGAGATGACATTGATAACAAAATTGTTGAACTCGTAGCTGAAAAATACGATGTAGCTATTGGTATTCATGATGCAGAATCTGCTAAAATAGAAGTTGGTATGGTTCATTGTTCCGAACAATTAGAAAACCTCAGCGTTGAAATAATTGGTAAATCCTTAGAGACTAACAGACCTAAAAAAGTTATCATTGATTCAATGCTTGTTGCAGAAGCAGTTGAACCTTACATGCAACAAATTGTTGCTGGATTGAATGTAATCTTAGAAAGATTATCTCCGGAATTAATGATGGGTGTTTACAATAATTCTGTTGCAGTAGGTGGAACTTCAAGACTTCGTGGTTTGAAAGAAAGAATTTTTGATGAAATTTCCATTCCTATTGAAGTTTCTGATGATCCTATGACTGTTGTAGCAAAAGGTACTGCTATTGTTGCTGCTGAACCTCTTGCATTAGAACCTGAAGTTCGTCTTAGAGCTATGAAATAAATATTTTTATTTATTTCTTTTTTTACTTTTTTTTTAACTGATTTTTATGGATATTTTAGGAATTGATGAAGCGGGTAGAGGATCTGTTTTAGGCCCGATGGTTATTGCAGGTGTTATTGTACCTGAAAAAATGGATAAAGTTTTAGAAAGAATGGGTGTTAAGGATTCTAAAAGACTCACTCCTAATAGACGCACTATTTTGTCTAGAAAATTAAGAAAAATGTTCGAATATGAAATTGTTGTTATTTCTGCTCGTGAAATTGATGAGTTAAGAGCAAGTGGTGTTAATCTTAATGAAATAGAAAAAAATGCTATGGAAAGCATTATTTTAAAATTAAAACCTGAAAAAGCTATTGTTGATGCAGTTGATGTTAAAGCTGAGCGTTTTCAAGAGAATTTGCGCAAAGATACAGGTTGCAATGTTGTAGCTGAACATAAAGCTGATGATACGTATATTGAAGTTAGTGCAGCATCAATCATTGCTAAAGCAGAAAGGGATGATTATATTAAAGAGCTTAATAAAGAATATATTAAATCTGGTGGAATTGGTTCAGGTTATCCTTCAGACCCAAATACAAAAAAATTTTTAACAAATTTCACTTATGATGAAATGCCTGATTTTGTTAGAAAATCATGGGCTACTGTTGCAAAAATGAAGTAATTTGGCGCTTTTTTTAAACAATATTTAAGTATATGAATTAATAAAGTATTCTTATAGCAAATTTTCAATTTAATATTTTATAGAGGATGAAAATGATTATTGAGAGTATTATGCCTTTCATTGATGGAGTGATGGATATTTTTACTCATGGTGGAATTATTACTTACATAATTCTCTTTGTTGGTATTTATGGTCTTATTATTGCATTGAGAAAGATTGCATATCTTAAAAAAATTAGTAAAGTGGATACAACTGAAATTTTTGGGGTTGTAACTGCATCTATGGAAAGGGGAGGAGCTGTAGAAGCATTAAAACAGATTAATGGTTTTAAAAATCCTATTTCCAGAATTATTTCTGAAACTTTAAAAATTGGTTATAAAAATAAAACTGAAGTTGAAGAAAGTATGGAACAAATCTTCATTGTTGAAGTTGGAAAAATGACTAAAGGGTTAGGTACAATTAAAACCCTTACTGAATTGGCTCCATTTTTAGGATTGATAGGTACTGTTATTGGTATCTGGTTAACATTCAAATCATTAGGTGTTAATCCGGATTCTGCTGCAATGGCGGAAGGTATTTATGTTGCATTGACTACAACTATTATGGGACTTTTAGTTGCAATTGTGTTATTGCCTCTTCATACTTATATTCAAGGACTTATTGAAATAGAAATGGATAAAATTGAACTTGCTACAAAAATGACTAATTGGGGTTATGCTGTAGTTAAAGTTAGGGTTGATTCAAATGTTGAATGTGCACTTGAAGCGTTACAAGAAGCTGAAGGTGTCGTTAACACCAGATTAATTTCTGATCCATACGCAAATATTAAAGTTTCTTTTAAACCAAGTATGTTAGATAAGAGTATTTCTAATATTATTTTGGAAAAATGTAATGTTAATGCTGAAATTACTGAAAGTAAACTAAAAC
Organism: Methanobrevibacter sp.; assembly: GCA_022775905.1. Lineage (NCBI taxonomy): Archaea > Methanobacteriati > Methanobacteriota > Methanobacteria > Methanobacteriales > Methanobacteriaceae > Methanobrevibacter > Methanobrevibacter sp. The sequence goes on along the minus strand of JALFJX010000009.1, from coordinate 117,038 downwards.
AATAGGTGATTAGATGGCAATTGATGTTGGAAGACATAAAAAAAAGATTTCAGACAGCAAGCCAAGTATCAATTTAGTCCCGTTTATTGATATTTTATTCACAATAATGATTTTTTTAGTTGTAACAAGTAATTTTTCAGCCGATATTCAAACGGACGATGCAGATGTTGCTGATGATGGTGGAAGTGGAAAACCTAATGTCACTTCTGTCTCAGGGGATGCTGAATACTATGTAATGCCTGTAGCTAATTTACATAAGGTTACAGTGAATGGTGTGGATAGGTCAGATACGATTCTGAATAGTGCAGTTGGAGTTCAAGCTAATGTGATTGACAACGGTCAAATCACAATTAAACCTGGAGAAATTGTTATTACAACTCCGCCGGATGTCTCACCTGATAAGGCTGTTCAACGCCCAGAACTTAATTGAGGAATAAAAAATGTATACTGGTAGAATTTTATCAACTGGAATGAACTGTGATGGTAAACCTTTTATTGCATATAGGGTTTCAAGCAGGTCATTTCCAAATAGACAATGTCTTAAATTTGAAAAACGTGCATCTATTGTGCCAAAAGAAGGATTTGAAAAAGATATTTTTGAAAATCCATATATTACTTACAATTGTATTCGTATTGTTGATGATATTGCAATTGTATCTAATGGATCTCAAACTGATGTTATTGCAGATAAAATAGCTTTAGGAATGAATTTAAGGGATGCAATGGCATTTTCATTACTTGCCATGGACTATGAAAAAGACAGTTACAATACTCCAAGAATTGCTGCTGTTGTTACAGCTAGCACTGATGAAGAAGAGTATGAATGTTATATTGGTATTGTTAATGACGGCAAAATTTTAGTTGAAAGAGTCCCATATGGAAAAGCAGCATTCATTTCAACATATGGTAGTCAAGTTCCTGATGAAGTTGATTTCGATGCAACAACTGCTGATGGTGCGGCTAAATTTATTTTCGATGAAGGTACTTTTGTAAATTATGAAAAGCCAGTAACTTCTTCTGCTGCGATTTTTGATGGAGAATGGACTATTGACGTCTATAATCCATAATTCTTTTTTTTTAAACTTTTTTTAGATGATTATTATGAGTATTGAATTATTTGGTTTAGAAAATATTCCTATTATTGATGGTAATAGTGATATTTCAAAAATTATTAAGGAAGCTATTGAAAAACAAGGATGCAATCTTTGCCATGGGGATATTATATTGATTGCAGAAACATTAATTTCAAAAGCTGAAGAGAATTTTATAAAGTTAGATGACTTAACTCCATCAAAACAAGCTATTGAACTTGCTGAAAAATCTCAAAAGGAACCTGAATTGGTTGAATCTATTATTCAACAATCAAATGAAATTGTTGCAGTAGGTCCAAAATTCATTATTACTGAAACTGTTCATGGTTTTGTTTGTGCTAATGCTGGTATTGATGAATCTAATGTGGGCGATGGTTTAGTAACACCGATGCCAAAAGATGCAGATAAATCTGCTTCAGAAATTCGTGAATATTTAGAAGATGAATTTGGCGAAGAGATTGCTGTTATTATTACTGATACCCAAGGAAGAGCATTTAGATTTGGAGCAGTAGGTACTGCAATCGGATGTTCTGGTATTTCACCAATATGGAAAAGAGTCGGTGAAAAAGATTTATATGGTAGAGAACTTGAAACAACTGAAATTGCAACTTGTGACGAATTGGCTTCAGCTGCATCACTTATAATGGGTCAGGCTGATGAGGGACTTCCTGTTGTTGTTATTCGTGGTTTCAATGCTTTTGATACTTTAAGAGATGTAGATTCAAATATTAAATCTGTACTTATGCCAAAAGAATTTGATGTATTTAGAAATTAAGTGGTTTTTATGATTACTGTTTTATCTGGTGGAACTGGTACTCCAAAATTATTACAGGGTTTAAAAGAAGTTGTTGATCCTAGTGATTTGACAATCATTGTTAATACATTGGAAAATGATTATTTTTCTGGTGTTTATGTATCTGCAGATATTGACACTGTATTATATACTATGGCAGATATGATTAATGATGAATTTTGGTATGGTGTTAAGAATGACACTTTCATAACTCATGAACGTCTTGAAGAATTAGGATGTCCTGAATTACTTAGGATTGGAGATATTGATCGTGCAACTAAAATACAAAAGACACAATTGATGGAAAAGTATGGTCTTAGCAAAGCATGTGAAATCCAGGCAGAAAATATGGGTCTTCAATCAAAAATTATTCCAATGAGTGAAGAAGATTCTGAAATCAAAATAATTACTGATATTGGAGAATTGGAGTTCCATGATTTTTTAATCAAACATCAATCTGAACCTGATGTTATCGACCTTAAATTTTCTGAGGTTTCACCAACTGATGGTATTGTTGATGCAATTAAAGATTCAGATGCAGTAATTATCGGACCGTCAAATCCAATTACTTCAATTTCACCAATATTGTCTCTAGAGGGTGTTCGTGAAGCATTAAAAGATACTTATGTTATTGCAGTATCACCAATTATTGGTTCTGATTCTGTCTCAGGGCCTGCAAGCAAATTCATGAAAGCATTGAATATTGATGTTTCCTCTGTTGGTGTTGCATCATTGTATGAAGATTTTTTAGATACAATTGTAATTGATATTCAAGATAATGTTAAAAAAGCTGAAATAAATCAAATAATTAATAAGGTAATAGTTACAAATACAATAATGAATAATTTAGATGCTAAAAAAAATTTGGCGCAAATGATTATTGACAGTATTCCTTAGATATATAGGGAGGAGGGTATTCAATGATACAAATGACATTAATACAAATTGACAATTACGGACCTTGGACTGTAACTCCAAGACCAAGAACTGAATCAGACTTACAAATTCTTCAAGCGAGATTATTCGCTGATTTAAACAGTTATTTTGGATCTAAAAAAGGTTTAGTTTTCTTCACTAGATTTGATAACTTACTCGCAATTTCAAATGGTATTAACGAAGAAGATCATTTAAGAATTCAAAGATCTATTAGAAATAAATATCCTATCACAGTAAGTATGGGTGTAGGTGCTGCTGATACTCCGCATGAAGCTCAAAAATTAGCAACTATTGCTCTTCAAAAAGCAGGTAGTGCTCAATCAGGAGAAAGAAAAGAAATCTTAGCTATTGATAGTTTAGTTAGTGAAGAAGATAGCTTTGTTCAAGCAGCTCACATTGATATTAACAGTGTAACAGAAACTTTCACTGATATTGAATCTGCTTTTGATACAAGTTTTAGTGTTAATAAAGCTCAACATTACTTAATGACTAAATTAATCAAAAGAGGGGCATTATTATTCTTCATTGGTGGAGACAACTTCATGGCTCCATGTAATGGATTAACTGAAAAAGATATCGAAGATTTAATGATTGAAATTGATGAAGAAATTGGTATCAAACTCAAAGCAGGTATTGGAAGAGCTAAAAATGCTGAAGATGCTGCTTACATGGCAGATATTGGTTTAGAGGAAATCCGTGCACATAATAATGAAATGTGGACTTGGGTTGTTGAAAAAGAAGACTGAGGATTTTGTATGCTTAAAGTAGTTGCCCCAATGGCGGGAATAACTAATGCTGATTTTCTAAATGGGGTTATTCCTTATGGATTTAATGTAGCTACTTTGGGAGGATACAGTTTAGACTCTCCTACTATTGAAGCAAGCAAAAAAATTATTCAACGTGGAAGGAAGGAATTTGACTTTCCTTTGGATATGATTTTTAATCATATTGCAAATGAAGTTGATTTAATTAAAAAAACTCATAAAAATGTAAAAGTTTCAGCAAATGTTCGCGCAATAAATCCACAACCGATTATTGATGTTGGAAATATTAGTAATCTTGATATTGTAGAAATTAATTGTCATTGTCGCCAAAATGAGATTGTATCTATTGGTTGTGGACAAGAAATGTTAAAAAGAGATGATTTACAAAATTTCATCTCTCAAATTGCTGATAATGTTGATAGTGAAGTTTCAGTTAAAATGAGAGCTAATGTTGAAGGTACTGATTCTTTAAAGATAGCTCATTTGATTGAAGATTCTGGTGCAGATTATTTACATATTGATGCAATGAAAAAAGGTGTTTTTGAGGCAGATTGGGAACTTTTACGTAAAATTTCGGATGATGTTGATATTAAAGTCATTGGAAATAATTCTGTGAACTCTGAAAGTAATGTTAAAAAAATGATTGAGACTGGTGTTGATGGTTTTTCAATAGCTCGCTCAGTTATTTCTGGTAAGTTGGAGTTCGATATTACTAATTTTTAATTTTAAAACAATTGTTATTAAACGATTGTTATTAGAAAATATTATTAATAGTTTTAAATATACATTATTCTAAATAAGGTGATTTCATGGATTTTATAACACTTAAAAATATTACAAAAACTTTTGATGGTGTTGATGTTCTTAAAGATATTAATTTAAAGATTACTGAAGGAGAAACTTTAGGTATTCTTGGACGTAGTGGGAGTGGAAAATCTGTTTTAATTAACATGCTTAGAGGTACCAAGGAGTATCATCCTGATGAGGGCCAAGTATTGGTTAATGTGGCTGTATGTCCAGACTGTTTAGCTGTAGATTCTCCATCTCATGCTGGTGAAAAATGTAGTTGTGGAGCAACTTTGGAAGCAAAAGAAGTTGATTTCTTTAATGCTGAGAGAAAATTATTCGCAAGTATTAAAAGAAGAATTTCTATCATGTTGCAACGTAACTTTGCATTATATGATGAAGAAAGTGTAATTGAAAATGTAATGAGGGCAATGCCTGATGGTAAAGAGTATGATGAAAAAATCTATGAAGCTTTAGATTTATTAGAAATGGTTCAAATGAACCATAGGATTACACATATTGCTCGTGATTTGAGTGGTGGGGAAAAACAGAGAGTTGTTCTTGCAAGACAATTGGCTAAAGAACCAATGATGTTTTTAGCTGATGAACCAACCGGTACTTTAGATCCTCAAACTGCAATTAAACTTCACAATACTCTGAAAGAAGGTGTTAAAGATGAAGGAATCACCATGTTAATTACTTCTCACTGGCCTGAAGTAATGGTTGAATTGGCAGACACTGTAATTTGGTTAGAAAATGGTCAAATTAAAGAGTCTGGTGAACCTCAAAAAATTGTTGATGAATTTGTATCAACAATCCCTATTCCAGAAAAACCGGAAGTTCCTGAATTCGGAGAACCTGAAGTTATTCTTGAAGGTGTTAAAAAACATTACTACTCCATTGAACGTGGTGTTGTTAAAGCAGTTGATGGTGTGGACTTAACTATTAATAAAGAAGAAATTTTCGGCATTGTAGGTTTAAGTGGTTCTGGAAAAACTACAACAACTAAAATGTTGATGGGTTTAACTGAACCAAGTGGTGGTAATGTTCAAATTAAACTTGGTGATGAATGGATTGACATGACTAAAGTCGGACCTCTCAACCGTGGACGTATCATGCCGTACATTGGTTTATTGCACCAAGAATATTCATTATATCCTCACAGAACAGTTCTCGGTAATTTAACTGATGCAATTAGTTTAAATTTACCTGCTGAATTCGGTAAAATCAAAGCAATTCATGCATTGACTACTGTTGGATTTGCAGATGATGTTGCTGTAAATATTCTTGATAAATATCCTGATCAATTAAGTGTAGGGGAAAAACATAGGGTTGCTTTAGCTCAAGTTTTAATTAAAGAACCTAATTTAATTGTGTTAGATGAACCAACAGGTACTATGGATCCAATTACTCGTGTTATTGTAACTGATTCCATTTTAAAAGCACGTACTGAATTAGAACAAACATTTGTTATCATTTCTCACGATATGGACTTTGTTTTAGATGTTTGTGACAGGGCTGCTTTAATGAGGGGAGGTAAACTCTTGGATATTGGTACTCCTGAAGAAATAGTTGATAAATTAACTGCAGATGAAAAAGAAGATATGCTTAAAGAAAATAGATAATTCTTCTTATTCATTCAATTCTTTTTTTATTTTTTTCCAATCTGGACAAAATGTGTCCATTAATTTTTTAAATTTTTTTCCATGGTTAAATTCTATTAGATGGCATAATTCATGTATCATCACATATTCTAAGCATTTTGGTGCTTTCTTTGCTAGATTTATATTTAAAGTTATTCTCCTGTCCTGTCTGCAATTTCCCCAATTTTTCATTTTTCTTACTTTAATTTCTGATGGTTTTTCCCCAACGATTGCACTACATTTATCTAAAACTTCTGGAATTGCCTTTTTCAGTTCTTTTCTATAAAAATCCACTAATATTTTCTCTCTTGTAGCTATTGAACTTCTTGGCGGCACTGGTAAATACATCATTGATTTTTCTTCATCAACTAAAACGTGTTTTACATTGTTTTTAATTAGTTGTAATGTGTATTCATTGCCCCATAAGTAATGTTTCTCACCTGTTGTGAATTTTAAAGGAGCATTGATGTTGTTATCTAAAATATATTTCTGTTTTTTCAAAATCCAATCTTTTCGTGATTTAATGAATTTAGCTAATTCTTCATCAGGTAAAAATAATGGAACTGAAACTTTTACATTTCCTTTTGGAGGTATGACTCGAAGATACATATTTTTGATATTTTTTCTTTCTAATGTGATGGTTATATCTTCGATTGTTACTATTTCCTTCATAAAAATCTATAGTTAGTTTGGTAGTTATAATATTAAAAATTTATTCATTGTTAAAAATACTATTCTATTATAAAAAAGATTATATATTCATTGTTAAAATAAATTATATTATTATTTTATAATTATTTTTAATGATAATTTACAATGATGAATGAATTTTTTGGAGGTTTATTATGACTTGGGAAGATGCACCATCTCATATTTGTAGGGGTGGAGATGTTAGGGGGCTTGCTTTTTGTTGTCCTCCAGTAAAACCGTGCCCAGTTTTAAACGCATTACAGGAAGTTAATTTAACTCCTAGAGAGTATGTTGATATTAAAACTCAGTTTGCTAAAGAGACAAGGTTAGGTGAAGGAGCAGGGACCTGTTTCGGTTCACTTGTATGGTGTTGTAAACCATCTAAGCCTTGCCCATTAAGAGACATGACTTTAAAAAGTATGGGAATGAGTCATGATGAATATTTGGACTTGAAAAAAGAATTATCTGAAAGATTGGTTGGTGTTAAAAAACCCGCTCCTGATGAAAAAGCTGAGGCATTGGCTGAAACATTCAATGTAACAAAACTTGAAGCTATGAATGTTTTAACTGAATGCAATGATGATTTGAGAGCAGCTGTAAAAGTTTTACATGCAAGATCTCTTGAGAATTCTGATTAAAATGGATTGGACTTCTCTTTACTTAAAAACATTTGATTTAAATGTTTTTATTTTAGGCACTGGTGAAGTTGCAACCAGACGTGCAAATAAATTTTTAGACCATGGGGCTAATGTCAAATTGGCTGGAAGTGATATATCTCATGATTTGATATCTAAGGGAGCGATTTTATGTTCTGTTGATGATGTTGATGAATTGGTCAAATGGTCTGATTTGGTTGTCATTGCCAGTGGAGATAGGGATTTATCTAATTATGTCTGTGGAATTGCCGATGACAAACTTATTAATAGGGCAGATTTTCCACAAGATGGGGATATAATTGTCCCTACAAGTTTTAATATTGGTGAAATTGAAATTTCTATTTTTACAGGTGGTAAAAGTCCATTAATGGCTCGCCAACTTAGAAAAAAGATACAATCAATAATCACTGAAGAAGATATTATGGAAATTGAGCTTCAGGATTATGCTCGAAGCATTTTGAAAAAAAGTGTTAAAGACCAGAAAGTGAGAAGAAAGTATCTTTATGAAATTTTTGAAGATGAAAATATTAATGTTTTGATTAAAGATGGGAATATTGATGGAGCTAAAGAGTACATTGATAATTTAATAAGGGGATTAGATTGATACTAAATTTAAGAGTTGATCATAAATTAGCAGATATTCAATCAATGGAAGTTATTTCAAAGGATATTGATGAATTATTTACTAAATTACAAGAAAAATATTCAATAGGTGAATATATTGAGATTAGTACATGCAACAGGAAAGAATATTATCTTCATAATAACAATATTCCTGAGGATGAAGAATTATTGTCTCATGAGAATAGAAGCATTGTAATTGATTATGGTCAGTCTGCAGTTATGCATTTGTTACGTATGACTTCTGGTTTGGAATCAATGATTGTTGGTGAAGACCAGATTTTAGGTCAAGTTAAGGATGCAAAACATAATGCAATGAAAAATCATCATTGTGGTAAGGTTCTTGATTTAATTTTTACTAAATCTATTCATGTTGGTCAGGTTGTTAGAAATAAAACCAATATTAATAAGGGTTCTGTTTCTATTGGTTCTGCAGCTATTGATTTGGCTGAAAAATATATTGGTTCTTTGGATGACAAGTCTGTTTTGGTAATTGGTGCTGGAAAAATGGGTAAATTGGTTGCTAAAGCACTTGCTGAAAAAGATTTGAATGCTATTTTTGTTGCAAATCGTACTTTTTACGTTGCTGTTGAGCTTGCAAAAGACCTTGGTGGGGAAGCTATTTTATTTAATGATTTGGAAAAATACTTAGCTGCTGCTGATTTGGTTATTAGTGCTACTAGTGCTCCTCATGCAATTATTAATAAAGAACGTCTTTTAGGAATTGATATGGATTATGAAGATGTTATGATGGTGGATATTGCAAATCCTCGTGATATCTCTGATGATGTTTTAGAATTAGGGGTTAAAGCATTCAACATTGATGACTTAAGGGAAATTGCTGATGAAAATACTCGTCTTAGAAAAAAGGAATTTGGTGAAGCTGAAAATATCATAAATGAAGAGTTCATTTTACTTAAAGAATCCTTCAAAATGATGGATGTTGATGAGTTACTTGGTAATTTAAGAACCTCTATGGAGGATATAAGACAACGTGAAGTACAAAAAGCTATTGGTAAGTTGTCTGATGTAGATGACAGTGCTAAAATTTTAGATAATTTAACAAATTCTATTGTTAATAAAATATTTTATGATATTTCTAAAAAAGTTAAGAAAGCCGCTAAGGAAGACAATGAAGAAGTTCTTGCAGCTTGTGAATATATTTTTGATTAAATTTGAATGTTTGGTTATTCAAACATTCCTTTAATATCTTTATTTTTGATTTTTGTTGATTCGAATGAATAATTAATGTTTTTCATTGTTATTAAATCAGAATCATTAGCTATTGCATTGTGCAGTGCTGTTTTTAATATTTTTTCTTTTATGTCCCTTCCGGATAATCCTTTTGTAAGTTTAACAATTTTTTCTAAATTAAGTTCATAATCTAATGGCATTGTTTTGAGATTATTTTTTAGAATTGCTAATCTTTCTTCATCATTAGGTAATTTGAATTCAATTTCTTCTTCAAATCTACTTCTGATAGCATAATCTAAACTGCTTGGATTATTGGTAGCACCAATGGTTATGACATATTCATTCTCGCTGATTCCATCCATTTCTGTTAAAAGGGAGTTTACGATTTCTGAAACATCTCCTCTCAGTGACTGGAATGATCTGTGGAGTGCAACTGCATCAATTTCGTCTATGAAAATTATTGATGGTGAATTTTCACTAGCTTTTTTGAATAAATCATGGATTTTAGATGCACCATCTCCAACATGATCTCCAATTAATGATGTTGCTTTTATTAAATGCAATGGAACTTCAAGTTCATTGGCAAGTGCTTTAACAAGCATAGTTTTACCAGTACCTGGAAGTCCGTAAAACAATATGTTCTTAGGAGCCCATGGTCCAAACTTTTCAGGATTCTCCAAATATTTTCTTATAACTTTAAGCTTGTTTTTTGCATTAACTTGACCAACAATATCTGAAATAAGTATATTGGATTTAAATGGTTTTTTATCCTTTTTATTTTCCAATTCATCGGCAATAAGTTTGATTCTTGTTGTTTCAGAGATTATTGAGTTATCAGGTTTTGCTTTAATCACTTCAAAACCGTAATCTGGAATAATTTTTTGATCGAATAAATGTGATTTTTCTTTTACAACTAATCCTAACCATTGTTCACGAGCATATTCTTCGAATAATTCTTTGTTGGTAATTTCGATATGTTCATCCATCAATGCAAATTCAAATGGATAACCAACAGGTTTTAAAATGACACATTCAGCACATTCTTTATCTTCAGTTTTTTGTAGTTGTTGCTTTTGATTAGTTGTTTTGATTTCTGCTTTTTTGTTATCATTTTTCATATCCACTCGCCTCCGATATTTTTTACATTTCTAACATTTGTTTTAATTGTTTAAATATTTGATGGGGTATAATAGATTATTGGTGTTAAATTTATGAGTTTTAGAACAAGAAGGATACTATTTATTACTCCATTTTATATGATATTTCAGTTCTTTTTACTAAAATATTTATTAATGCTTTTTGGTGGAGTTAGTGATGTATATTTGATTATTCTTGCAGTTGTGATTGGATTATTGCATTTTATTCCAATGTTTTTTGAATCAAAAAAATCTACTGTTGTTAGAAGATTCTTAACAACAATTGATGGTGTTTGGATGTGGACATCTCTAATGTTATTAATAGATATTGTGGTTATTTATACTCTTGGAATGTTTGTTAAACTGCCTTTTGAAATTATTTTAGGTTTGATATTGATTGTGCCTATTTTGGCCATATACAATTTCTATAATGCTCATAAATTAGTTATCAATGAGAAAACTTTAAAATTGGATAATATTGAAAGGGATATTGACATTGTGCATTTGTCTGATGTTCATTTTGGATCTGTACGTCACAAAAAACTTATTCAATCTTTAGCTAATAAGTTAAAAGACTTGGAAAACACTTGTGAATTAGCAATTATTTCTGGTGATTTTGCTGATGGCTCTTCTGTTGTTGAAAAAGATGACTTTCTGGCATTAAAAGATGTTAACATGCCGATTATATTCACACCAGAAAATCATGATTTTTATCCTGGAATTGATAGTGTTATAACTACTTGTAAAAATGCAGGAATTATTGTTTTGGACAATGAAAGAAAAGAATTTGGGGATTTAAGTATCTTTGGTTTAACTTTTAGTTTTGGTGATAGGAGTGCTCCAACTTGATGAAAGTTCAATAAATCATAATTTGGTCAATATTATCAATTATCATGTTCCATATTATTGGGATAATTTTTCCAAATTGGGCTTTGATATACAGTTTTCAGGCCATACTCATGGTGGACAATTTTATCCTGTAGTTTGGTTTTCAAATAAGCTATTTGAATATAATATGGGTTTATTTAAAAATAATCTTGGAAAATATCTTCATGTTACAACTGGTGTAGGTTCAATGGATACTCCAATGAGATGGGGAACCGATTCAGAATTGGTTATTTTAAAATTGAGAAAATCATAGTATTTATAAAAAACTTATGTTAAAATAATAACTGTATGACAATTAATGATGACCATAATCATTTTTGTATTTACTGTGGTGCTAAACTAGAATTTGGCCAGCACTTTTGCACACAGTGTGGAAGGGAAGTTTTCCGTGTTGAACAACCTGTTGAAGCAATTCCGTCAAAATATGATGATATGCTGTTTGATATTGAACAGGAGTATGATATTAAACAAAAAAGAGCAAAAGAATTAGTTGGAAAACTCTTTGATCCGACTCATATGACATATACCAAGTTTTTATCTTCTATTAACAATTCCAATAAACTGTTTATTAGTCAGATGGAAGTTACAAAGAAGATGATTGAAGTAAATGATGGTAGTAAAGAATTTGTTGAACGTGAAATTGACAATAAACTAAAAATATTAAGAACATTCATTGATAAGATGAATGATTTGATTGATGAATTGGTTATTCATCTAAGTTCCAATAAAGATGATTCTATTGAGATAAATAACCTTTTTAAGGATATGGATGATTTAATAGATTCTGTAAAAGATTATTAAATCATATTTTCATATATCTTTTTCATTTTAAGTGAATCAATATCTCTAAGTGGAGTTTCACAGATGATGTTTGCATTCCATCCATTGTCAATCAAATTTGAAAGCAAATCTTCAATTTGCGGCCCATATTCATCATTTTCATCTAAAGTATGATGTTTAACTTCTCCACCGTTACCATATTCAATTGTTGTAAAATGGCAATGCAACATATCAATATCTAATTGGTCTTCGATTGTTGAAAATATACAATTGTAATCTTCTTTTTTATTCAAAAAACCTCTTCCTCTTGCATGAACATGTGCAAAATCAATTGTAGGTTCAAAGTGATCAAAAGTAGCACATAATTCAACAACTTCTCTGACATTTCCAAGTTGTGTTCTTTTACCGGTTGTTTCAGGTGCAAAAGTGAACTCTTTGATTCCTTCAGCTTCAAGCTCTTCAAATAATCTGTTAACAGTATTTTTTGATATTTCCATAGCTTTTTCAGGTTTTCTATTCAAATAAGCTCCTGGGTGGAATACTAATCTATATGCTCCCATCCATTCACCAGCACGTGCAGCAGATATTAAATGCCCAATACTTTTATCAAGTTTTGACTCTTCTTTTGCACATAAATTAATATAATATGGAGCATGCATTGAAATTAAAATGTCGTGCTTTTTAGATTCTTCTTTTAAGGTATTTGCTGAGGATTCTCCAATTCTCACTCCGTAGGGGGATTGATATTCATAGGAGTCAAGACTTTCCTCGGAGATGTATTTTGGAGCTTTGTATGCAGCACCTTTATAATCAACTGGACTTCCTGCAGGTCCAAAAAGTACTTTATGTTTCATTTAAATCGTTTAAAAAAATAGTAAAAAAGGGGAATTTAGAATATCCCCATAGCTTTGTTAGTTTTTGCGATGGATTTTTCGTTGTCACTTTCCATTTCTAAAAGTGCACGAATTGCATCAACATTTTCTGGAACAACGTCAGATTCTTGGTGAACAGCTTGCATGTAGAATAATTCATTTCCTACAATATTGATGGATTCTCTCCAAACTGGGATTTCATATAAATCGTTTCTGTTTCTTCCAAGTTCTTTAGCATATTCCATTAATTCAGCAGTGGAACCTAAGCCTTCTTCTGCAGAAACAACAAGAACTCTGGAACGTTTTTCTAAAGCTTTAATGATTTCTTCGGTTTCTACTTCGTTATTGATTTCCACCATAATGTTGTGTTGGTGCATTAATGTAGTAGGTACGAGTAATGCAATGGTTGTCACATCAATGCCTTTCATAACAGTTTTTACGTCAGGACCGTGGTGGGAAGGTACTTTTGGAGGGTTTGGTACAATTGCGTTGATTGGACCTTTTTTAATTTCAGAGGGATCTGATCCTCTTCTTACCATTACTGCTCTAACTTTCTTGATGTCTGCAATCGGGTCAATTGTGGATAATGTACGGGTTAATCCGGTAGTGTTACAGGATACTACTCTAGTGTAATCTGCACCGTATGAGTCATCGTAATTAGAAATAGCATTAAATGAAAGACCTGTTAAATCGTGGTCTTCTCCACCTTGGTAAATTGCTTTAACACCTGCTTTTTTATACATTTCAAGATTTTGTGGTCCGATAGTTCCGGGAGTACAGTCAACGACAACATCTGCTTCTTGAATCATGTCTTCAACAGTACCAGCTATTTCGATTCCAGCATCTTTGAACATTTGTTCTCTTTCTGGGATTCCAATGTATAATGGGTATCCTTTTTCTTCAACTGCAGTTCTTGCTTCGTAGTTTGGTCTAGTTTTACTTACACCAATTACTTTCATATCATCTTGAGCAGCTACAGCATCAGCCACTCTTTTACCGATGGTTCCATAACCATTAATTGCAACAGTTTTCATTTTTTATCCCTTTTTATTTTATAATAAATTTAAAAAAATATTATATGATTAAATTTTGTTTTTTAACTTATTTAAAATTTGATGATTAATTTTAAATTTACGTTAAATAGAAATATACTTATTGAATTTTAATTTCGGTGATTGTTTTGGTTAAACCTGCTATAAATTATCTTGTTGAAGGTGAAGGTGAAACTATTGTATTTATTCATGGGCTTTCTGATAACTTAAATTATTGGGAAGTTTTAGCAAATCCTCTTAAAAATAAATATAAAATACTACGGTTTGATTTAAGGGGCCATGGGGATTCTAAATTATGGGGTGATGAAATAACTGTTGATTCATATACTGAAGATTTGAATTGTCTTTTAGATGAGTTAAATATTGATAATGTGAATCTGGTAGGACTTTCTTTGGGCGGTGCCATTGCACTTAACTTTGCAATAAAGTATCCTTCAAAGGTTTCATAATTGGTTATGATGTCTAGTTTCTCCTATTGCAGCAACCATCTTGAAAATGAATTAAATAAATTTAAGAGAGCTATTTCAAATAGTCCTGAAGAATTCTTTGATACAATTCTTCCGTTTACTCTATGTCCTGATGTTATTAAAAGGCATGAACATAATCTTGGATTGCTTAGAAATAATGTAAGGGTTGTTTTAAATGTTGATGCAGTTAAAAAAGCAATTGATGCTATCTTAAATTTCAATGTTGAATGTATGTTGGATGCTATTGATATTAAAACATTGATCTTGGCAGGAAAATATGATGATTTGTCATTGTTGAGTGAACAAACAGAATTAAGTAGCAACATCAAAAATTCCGACTTAATTGTTTTTGATAACTTGAAACATAATTTGTTGGTCGGAAAGGATATTGGAAAAATAGTTGATATTTTAATTAAATTTTATAGTTAAAAAAATAAAAGTAAAAGAGGATTTATTCTACTTTAAATCCTGCTTCTTCAACAGCTTCGTTGATGTCTGCATCGCTTACATCAGCAGATAATGTTAAAGTGGTAACTCCAGAATCTAAATCTGCTTTAGCATCATCAATTCCGTCAACATCTTTTAAACATAATTCAACAGCATTTACACAGGAAGGGCAGTGCATGCCCACAACTTTGATTTCTTTTTCAGGCATATTAAATCACCTTGTGTTTTATAAATTATAATTATTCATTGTTATATTTAAAGTTTTATATAAATCAAACTGTTCGGTTTTATAATCTATTTTTGAACTTTTGTAATTGACCAATATGGAGGAGTAAATAATTACAATTACTGAACCGATATTATGAATTAATGCTCCTTCAATCGGATTTAATATTCCAAGAATTGCCAATGCCATTGCAAGCACATTCAATGTCAATGCAAAGCCAATACTTATATTGATTGTTCTTATAGTTTTTTTAGATATTTCAATTAAATGAGGGATATTTTCTATATTGTCCTTAATTAATGTAATATTTGAAGATTCAATAGATAGATCGCTACCTATTTTTCCCATGGATATTCCAACATTTGATTTTCTTAAGGAAGGGGCATCGTTTATTCCATCTCCAATCATTGCAACTCTATGGTTTCTTATTTGTTCATCTTGAATATATTTGATTTTATCTTCTGGTAAGCAATTAAATTTAATATTATTTATCTTGAGCTGATTTGCAATGGATTTTGCAGTATTTTCATTATCACCAGTGAGTAATATTGTTTTGATTCTTAGTTTTTTAAGATTTCTGATTGTTGGTTTGGAATTATTGCGTATTGTATCTGCAAGGGATATTGTTCCAATGTGCTCTTTTTCTTTTGCAACAAAAATTTCTATTTCTCCATTTTTATTATCATTTAATGAATTTATTTTAATCCCTTCAGATTCTAAGAATTTTTTATTTCCCACTATTGCTTTTTCTCCTTTGATTGTTCCGGTAATTCCCTTACCTATATGTATTTTAAAATCATTAACCTCTGTTAAATCTTTATTATTGTAATATTTTACAATAGCTTTTGCTAGGGGATGTTCTGATTTGGATTCAAGTGATGTTACAATTTGCATCATTTCTTCTGGATTTTTTGAGGTAACTTTTATTACAGTGGGAGTTCCATAAGTTAATGTTCCTGTTTTATCGAATATTACTTCATCGACATGAGCTAATTCCTCTATTGATTCTCCATTTTTTACCAAAATTCCATATTTTGTTAGATTACTTGTAGCAGCCATTAGTGCTGTTGGGGTAGCAAGAACTAATGCGCATGGACAGAATACTACTAATATGGTAACTGATCGGATTATTTCAAATGTAAATAAGTATGTTAATATTGAGGCAGTGAATGCTATTACAACAATCATTGTTGCCCATTTGTCTGCTGTTTTTACAATTTTTGCATTTTCAGGCTTTGAGGATTCAACAAGTTTAATTAATTTTTGAAGGGAACTGTCTTTACTTATTTTTGTTACTCTCATGGTAAATGATCCATAAAGATTGATTGTTCCACTATATACTTCATCATTCACTGTTTTATCTACAGGTATTGATTCTCCTGTAAGTGTGGATTGGTTAATGGATGTTTCTCCATTAATAATGATTCCATCATTTGGAATGCTTTCCCCCGGAAGTACTTTTAATATATCTCCAATTTTAACTTCTTCAATAGGAATTGTATTTTCAATATTATCTTTTATTATTGTTGCAACTTTTGGGGTCATTTTTGCAAGTTCTTTAATTCTGCTCTGTGCTTTTGATACAGTATATTCTTCTAAAAATCCACCAATTGCCATGATTGTTGCAATTTCACCTGCTGCATAAACTTCACCAATTATAATTGATGCAATAATTGCTATAGAAACAAGTAAATCTGCTTTAATGTCAAATTCAGTTGTTAATCCTTTATAACATTCTTTAAATATTGGAATTCCGCATAATATTATCGGAATCCATGAAAGATAATTAATTGATAAGGTAAATCCTAAAATTAAACTGACTGCTGATATTGTGATAAAAATGATTTCTGTTTTTTCTTCTTTTTTAAATTTCAAATCCATACTATACAACTCCCAATATATAGATATACCCCTTAGGGTATAAATTTAATTTAAAAAAAATTAAAGTCTGGAGTAATATTCTAAAATTGATGAGATATCGCCTAATGCTTTATATGAATCTCCAGCATCAATAGCTTCTTTTACACAGTGTTCTAAGTGGCCTTCAACAATTATGTGTCCAACCTTATGTAATGCTGATTTTGATGCATTTACTTGCATTAATATCTGTTCACAAGGAATGTCTTCTTCAATCATACGATCAATTGCATTTAACTGCCCTATGATTTTCTTGAGTCTTCTATGTAAATTTTCAGTATCCATACATTGTTTCATAAATAACACAACCCATACCTACTAGGGTATATGATTTTTTTAATATATAAATATGATTGTAAAAAATATTTTAAAAAAAGAAAAAGTAATGAAGAAATAGATTTAATTTTCTAATTCTTCAAGTTTTTGTGGGAAGTAAGTATCTACTACGTACTCAAGCCCATATTTTGAGAAAGATTGCTGTTCTGCTTTTTTACCAATTTTAAGCATCTTTTTGATTTCAGTTTGCCAGAAATCATTTTTATACCTTGGGTCTTTGGAAAGCTCTTTGAGTCTCATGACGTCAACATCTTTGAGTTTATCAGTTGGCAAGTCATAGTTGATGATGTCAGATGCAGTTACTCCCATGAATTTAGCATCAGGTGTTGCTAAATCATTGTTAACGTGAGCTAATTTTGCACTTCCAGAAATAATTACTTGTGCAATGTGGAATCCCCAAGGGTCTCCGTCGTTACAGATGTAAACAGGTAATCCAATTTCATCATTTACTCTGTGGAGGAATCTTCTTGTTGCACGAGCAGCTTGTCCTTTAAGTCCAACAATTAATGTGTTGAATCTTTTGTCTGCATTTTCCTGAACCATCCTGTGGAACATTCCCATGGTTTCCACTGCGATAACTCTGTCAACATTACAGTCTAAAAATTCTACTTGATCGATAGTTGGTGATATTGTATAACCGGATTTACCTGCTTTTGCAGCATTAATTTCAACATCATCATCTAATAATGTAATATCTCCGTATACTGATGCTCCGTCTTCCTCTGGCATTAATCCTAAATCTTCACGAGTGGTTCCAAGAGTTACTTCTAAATCTTCTCCAACAATGTTGGATTCTTGTTGTGTTTTAAAACTAATTCCCCAACCTTCAGAAACATAATACATCTCCCTGATGGTTGCTGTTTTTTCACGTGCTACTAAATCTTTACAGAAATTAGCTACATAAACCATTTGACCTAATTTTCTGATTTGTTTTACATTACCTAAGGATCTTTTACCGTATCTGTCTCCTAATACGTAATATCTTTTAGCTTCATCATAAACGATGTTTCCAGTACCCCTTGATGGGACTCTAACGGAAGGAACTTTATTTTTTTCAATGTCTTCAATGATTTCTTGACCTAATCCTTTTAATTTGTTGTATGTGTATTCTTTCCTTTTTTCCCTGTGGGCTTTTTGGTCTTCTTTAATTTTAGTCATTTAATCACCTAGTCTTCAAATCCATCATCAACATCATCTTCTTCAAAGTCGTATAATGAGCTATTTTCTGAGTCAACAGTATGGCCCATTTCATCAACTTCTTCCATGATGATTGCGTCAAGTTCTTCTTCTTCCTCTTCTTCCTCAACTTTTTCACCAAGTAATTCTGCAAGAGCTTTTTTGGTAACTTTTGCTAAAACTTCTTGATATTCTGGAACTCCAGTTTCTCCTAGTTTTGCAGCTTCTTCGATGATTACTGGTACATAATCTTCGAATACTTTTGAACGTTTTTCTTTTTCTTTTGCTGCTTTTTTAGCTCTTAAGTGTTTTTGAAGCTTACGAGCTAATTTCATAGTGGATTGTCTGATCTCATGCACGATTTCAGGTTCTGGTGATACACTTTGTTTACCAGTTGAAAGATATGGTACTTGTGTTGAAATAATATTTACAAATAAAGTTAATGGTGTGTTATCTAAGTCTCTAAGACCGTAACGTTTCCAATCGATACTTTTGAGAGCTTCAGTAATAGCACAGCTTCCTGCATCGAAAGTTAATGGAACTCTGTTTGCAAATCTCATGATTTCAGATTTTCTTTGTTCTTTTACAACTCTTCCTGCATCTCCACCGTAAGCAAGTCCGGCTTCAATAATGAATGAAACCCCACCTTGGTAGGTTACAGGTTTTCTGGTAATTGTTGTTACAAATTCAGGTTTAAGAATTTGTTTCATACCTTTTTCAATTTGTTCTGATCCAATAGGTATAAGTCCATCAGTTGGAGGAGCCATGAATTTCATTTTTTTGAAACACTGTACAATAGCTTCTGCTTCAGGAAATGTGAGGTCTTTCGGACGTTTATTCATGTCAATTTTAGTAAGTTCTGAAATTTCATCCACTCTTTTGTTGGACATTCTAGATAATGATGAGGTTAACATACTTTTATATCTTCTACTGTCTGTGTTTTGTGCCATTGTCATTAAATCATCAGCACTTACACCTTTTGGATGAGGTAATACTTCTTTTGGAAGGATTGGAACAATGTCTGCTGCTCTTTTGAATATGTATTTATGTCCGGATGGATCTCTGAATGTAATTTTAGCGTGAGGGTTTCCAATCATGGTTCTTCTGATGTATTCAAAAGCACCTTGTTCTGCAAGAGAATATGAAACCTCTTTGAATTGTAATTCAATACATACTCCAGTACTTTCTGCTGGATAATCTTCTCTTTCCATTAAAATTCCACGGTTGTTTTTCACATCCATTTGGAATTTCATTTTCACTCCTTTAATTTCACCGTTTTCTTTGTAACAGGAAATTACACGAGCAGGTTTACCTGTGGTCATCTGTGAAAGTAATACACAACCACTACAACCTAATCCTTGTTGTCCTCTTGATTGTATGTTTCTGAATTTGGATCCTGAAAACATACTACAGTAAACTCTCATTACATAATCTTCAGGGATACCTGGCCCATTATCTTTATGTCTGAGAATATAATGTTCCTTGTCAACTCTTTTTAATTCAATTTCGATTTCAGGTAATATTCCAGATTCTTCACATGCATCAAAACTGTTTGTGATTAATTCGTGAAATACAATAGTTAATGAACGGATTTTACCTGTAAATCCTAACATTTGCTTGTTTTTTCTAAAAAACTCGGATGGAGTCAAGTTTTTAAAATCCTGATTCCAATCAAGTCCTGGTTCCTGACTTGCCAAAAAATTCCTCCTAAAATTGGTATATGTTTTACTTTATTATGTGATGTTTTATATTTAAATGAAGTTAGAGAGCATTTGAAAACTAATATTTTTCTATTGCCCTATCTATATTGATTAAATATATAATAAAATAATAAGTTAAAAACATGTAGAAAATATCGTATTTGTACTACACTATCTATATATGTCTATCGATGTATATAATAGTTTTCTATTATTTGAATAATTATGGTATGAAAATTGCATTAAAGTAATACTTTAATTTAAAAAAAGAAAAAATAGTAACATTAAATGTTACTGTAACATGTTTTCATCAAATTCAATTCCGTCTTTGAATTCGATTTTGTCATCTTCGATTCCAACAAGGTCTTTGAATTCTTTCATTTTTAAATCTTCTTTTTTATGTTCTAAGAATCCGTAAACTGATTTATGTCTGGAACCTTTCAAAATCATTTCAATAGCTTCTTTAGCAACCATTATGTTGTCCATTTCCCCTA
Organism: Methanobrevibacter sp.; assembly: GCA_022775905.1. Lineage (NCBI taxonomy): Archaea > Methanobacteriati > Methanobacteriota > Methanobacteria > Methanobacteriales > Methanobacteriaceae > Methanobrevibacter > Methanobrevibacter sp. The sequence continues at coordinate 96,373 of JALFJX010000009.1, read as the reverse complement.
TCAATGAAACTGTTTTACCGTAAATTGCCATGTCAACTTCAGCCATTTCCATAATTATTTCACGTGTTTTCCCGTCTTTTCCGATGATTCTTCCTTTATGTCTTGCGAGGGCTTTTTTGGATTTTCCAATGTATAATGGTAAGCTAATTACTTCTAAATAATAATCGTCACTAACTAATTTCAATGCAACTTCTGGATTGAATCCACGTGCAACTGCTTTGACGATATGGTTTGCATTCCAAACTCCTAATGGATCTTCCATATTGTCGCTAGGTGTGATGTAAACGGTACCTTCATCACTATCTATGTCGAGAATAGTTCCAGTTGCTTTTTCAATGGACTTTTTAACTCCTCCATTGCTTCCAATTAATGCCCCTACTCTATTTTGAGGTATTTTTAAATAATCTGTTTCCGGCATAATTTCACCTTTTTTCTTAAATTAAAATTATTAATAATTATTTATCTGAAGTTATTTAAAATTTAGGATTAAAAAGATATTGTTTACTAAAAAATAAGTTTATAAAAAATAGTTTTTATTTTAATAGCACTGGACGTGTTTGGAGGTCCAGTGCTAATTCGGTATTTTGGATTAATGTTTAGATTTGTTAAATATCATTTTAGGGAATGACATTTAGAACAAATTGATGTTGAGGTTTGAAAATGTAACTTTTGATAAGTCTATAACAAATTGCTTATAATAATTTGTTCATTGGGTGGTAATCTACAGGTTCAGTTCCTAAAGGTTTTGCAGCTTCGGAAATGAACATATCAGTTTGTGCTACTGCAGGGAATGCAATTTTTGCGTTTTCAATAGGTCCAAAGAGAACGAAGTCTCCTCCACACATAACTTGAACAATGTTTGCACCAATATCACAAACGGTGAATGCAGTTTTGTTACCTTCTTTTTTGTAGTCTCTTAACCAGTCCCATGCAGAAGGTACGTTGTGAATACCGGATCCAACTGGGTATCCCCATTTAGCTTTTTCTGCAAAGGAAGTTCTAGCAGCAATACCTGCACCTTGTCCTAAAGGAGTTACAGCAGTATCCATCATAAATTTGTCGATACCACATTCTGCAGCTACTTCAAGTAAACCTTTTTCATAAGCACCATTGTCTCCGTTTTCCCACATGTTCATTTTACCTTCAACGGTAGCATTCATTGGGTTGAATCCTAAGATAATGGATGCAGAAATGTCAGTTTCAGCGAGAGCTTGTAATTCAGATTTGTCTGCTGCCATGTTGATTGAGTTGTAGATAGCTCTTTCGGTTAATCCGGTTTCATCAGCGTACTGTGCACCAGCAACTCTAGCATCTCCAGATGTAGAATCTATAAGGAAAGGAGCATCACAAATTTCACCAACAAATTCAATATATTTAGGGAGAGCTTCAACAGTTTGTCCGAAAACTTGTACAATGTATGGGTTTCCAGTTACATCAGAAATGGATGCCATATCGTTGATTAAAGTTTCAGCTTTAGCTTTATCGAAGTCACCGGTTAATTCATCATTAAGAATGTTGTGTCCACCGTAGAAAATAGTACCAGCTAATACAGTTGGGTATTCTCCAGGTTGTCCACCCATTTTGACTCCACCGAAGTCAAAAACTTCTTGTTCTTTATCAAATTTAAACATTTAATATAACCTCTATATTTTTCGACTTAATTTTCAATAAATAATTTATTCATGTTAATAAAATTAAGTCTAATTAGAATTTATGGTGTAATGTTATTTATACTTATTGTACAGTTTTTAATAAATTGTATATATTTTTAAATTACTGTTTAATTTTATAAATAATATATTAGACAGTTTAACACAACTAAAAAAGGGGCAAATATAAGTTATAATTGAAAATAATGTTTAATTCTTATTTTTTAGCTATTTTGATTGAAAAAATCTAAAATAATTAATTAATCATAATTAATCATTATTATATAATTTAATTCTTAATTTGAATTTTAATTATTAAATCATTGATTTTTAATAAGTTTTAAGTGATATAACTTTAAATTATATGTAAAAAATTTATTTCATGTTCTAAAATGGTTTCAATGAAAAAAATAAGTTACTATGTAGAATTAAAAAAGTAATAATATTTGCGGTGTGTGAGTAATATTTTAATTAAAATTTAGGATTGACATATTCCCAAATTTTTTCAAAACTAGTCTCAACACCAAATTTGGTATACTCACGAACAAGTGTGTTAATGTCCCTTTCAAGAAGTTCTTTTGAAATGGGATTGTCTAAAACAACGGACTGTGAAACATCTATAATGACTGGTTCTTCATCTTTATTTAAAATATTGTAATTTGACAAGTCTCCATGCACTAATTTTGCTTCATTTACAAATAATTTTAGATTTTCGATTAACTTATTGAAAAATTCTTCAGGGTCTTTTGGTGGTTGATTTTTAACAGGTTGGGCAGGATTCCCTTGTTCATCACCTATAAATTCAATTAACAATACATTATTTGCACTTGTAATTGGATGAGGTACTTTAACTCCTGCAGACTCAAGTCTTGTTAGGTTTTTAAATTCTTTTGTAACCCAAGAATAAATGATTTTTCTTTTATTTTTGGTTTTAAGATGGAATCTTGGATCTCCTTTGAGGTAATAATCCATTTTTTTAAAATCAGATGTTGCAATTCTATAAACTTTAACTGCAATAAATTTTTTGTCTTCAGTAATGCCTGTAAGTACATTGGCTTCTTTACCTGTACTTATAGCACCATTTAAAATATCAATGTGTCCCTGATTAGCTAATTTGTATAATGTTTCTAAGGTTATTTTATCGAAAATTTCATTTCCCACTTTTCTATCAGAACTGTCTTTCTTTCTTTTTCGGGAATGTATTTTTTCGTGTTTTGCATCTGCTTTAACTATTTTGGAATCCATTAAAATCAAAAAAATAAGTAGTTAGACTACATTTTTAAGTAGCCTTTTCTTTCAAGCCAATTTGATTCGGTTTTGGTGTATCTCCAAATTACATCAGCTTTTTCATCAGATTGGAAATCCCATGGTTTTACAAGGATTACGTCTCCTTCACGAATCCAAATACGTTTTTTCATTTTTCCAGGGATTCTGGTCATTCTCATATTTCCATCAGCACAACGTACTTTTAATTTTCCGTGTCCCATAATTTGTTCAACTACTCCAGGAATTTCACCTTTTTTAGGAGTTCTTACTCTTTTATATTCTTGTTGTTGATTTTGATTAGGTCTAGACAAATACTCTCCTCCAAAATTATAATAAATTATATAAGATTAAATTATTTATATATTTATCAATATATTATATATTAAGTTATTGTATGTTATATAAGTGGTGATTATGGGAACTGAATTTTTAAAAATTAAAGAATGTGATGAAGCTACTGATATTATTCAAAATTTATTCAATGAAAAATTAACTCAAGAAAGTGAAGAAATTCTTGTTACAGAAGCATATGGAAGAATTTTATTTGAGGATGTTTATTCAAGAATGGATTTTCCTCCATTCAACAAGGCTTTAAAAGATGGATTTGCAATACTTGCTGAAGACAGTTTTGGGGCATCAGAAGAAAATCCTAAAACCTTGGAAGTTGTTGACTTTCTAGAAGCAGGTGCAACAACTGATAAGAAAGTGGAAAAAGGAAAATGTATTGAAATCAGTACTGGTGCTGCAATGCCTGAAGGGGCGGAATCTGTTGTAATGGTGGAGTATGCTGAAAAATTGGATGGTGAAGTTAATTTACTGACTACTGCTACTCCTTCACAGGATGTTGCTCGTAAAGGATCAGATATTGAAGAAGGTAAGTTAATTCTTAAAAAAGGAGATTTCCTAAATCCTGGTAAAATTGGAGTATTGCTTTCACAAGGTTTTGAAACTATTGAAGTTTATAAAAAACCTAGTTTGGGAGTAATTTCCTCTGGAAATGAGATCACTCTTCAAGGAGAGGAATTAAGTTATGGTAAAATCTATGATGTCAATGGTGGTATGATTAAGAACGCAGCTATTTCCTGTGGTGCGGATGCTCATTTTTTAGGCATTATGAGAGATAACTATGATGAAGTTAAACAAAAATTAACTGATGTTTTAAAAGAAGTGGATATTGTACTTTGTTCTGGTGGAACCTCTGCTGGTCTTGGAGATGTTTTAAACAGTGTTTTAGAAGAATTGGGTGAAGTTTACATTCATGGTATTTCAGTTCAGCCAGGTAAACCTACTATTGTTGGTGTAATTGAAGATAAATTGGTTATTGGTCTTCCTGGAAATCCTGTTTCCGCTTTAATGATATTCAATGCATTTGTTGCAGAACCATTGACTAAATTAGCGGGTATTGATAAGGACTTTGAACTTGATACTGTTAAAGGTAAAATGACTAGAAGGATACACTCTCCTGTTGGAAGAATGCAATATCAGCTTGTTAAAGTGGATGGTGAAGATATTCATCCGATCTTCAAAGATTCTGGAGCAATTTTTTCACTTTCAACAGCAGATGGTTATGTTAAAGTTCCAAAATCTGTTGAACTTTTAGATGAAGGCGAAGAAGTCGAAGTTTATTTATTTAATTAAATATTATAAAGTATTATAAAAGGTGTAAAAATGGAAAGTGAAGTTAAAGTAATTCCAGAACAAAAATTAGCTGTTATTAATTGTAAAACTCCAATTACTGATTTAGAAATTTTCCTTTCAATGTTAATGGGTTGGATTGATGCAGAAGATATTAAAACTGATGGTGAACCATTCATTGTCTACTTCTCACCAAGACATCAAGTCAATGAAGGCGATGCAGTATATGATGTAAGTATTCCAATTAAAGAGGATGCTAATGAAACTGATAGGATTCGTGTTGTTGACATGATTTCCAACAAAGTTTTATCTGGCCGTCATTATGGTCCTGTTGACAATATCATGGAAACATATGAAAAGTTGGTTGATATTGCTCAAGAAAATCATTATGATATTATTGGATCACCTAAAGAAGTTTTAGTTAAAAATGTCCACAATTGTGACAATGAAAAAGATTATATTACTGAGATTCAATTACCAATTATCGAAATGTAGGTGTTTATATGCCTAAAAAAGAAGAATTTGATGTTGATAAAGAACTTGAAAAGATTTCTCGCAAAAGCAACATTGATATTAGAAAATCAGAATATTCTTTTGAAAATCAAATTAGAAAATTAGATAAAGAAATTGATAAAATCATGGATAGTAAAATTAAAGAATTTGATGATAATAAAAAATTAACATCAGATTATTTGTCTATTGACTATTCTGAATCCACAATTAATAGATATAGAGAAAAATTAAAAAAGATTTAATTTTTCCACACTCTTTTTTTTATTAGTTCTGTCCGACAACTCTTAAATCGTGAACTAACAATTTAGGAATAATGAATGATCCGTATTGTTTTATTTCGGATTGCAGGCCTTCTACTTTTTTCATAATTTCAAATATATTTCCTGAAATCATAGCTTTATTTATAGGATCAGTTAATTCACCATTTTCTATTTTGAATGCATTACTTGCTTCAACTGAGAAATCTCCAGAAATAGGATTTGCAGTGTGTGCTCCTAAAACACTGGTTGTCAAAACACCTTTTTTGATTTCAGACAGTTCTTTCATGTCTTTAAATTTAAATTCAAGGTTTGTAGGCGAAATCATGGGTGTTGTTAAATAAGAACCTCTAAGTCCGTTTGAAGTTGTTTCAACTCCTGCTTTATTTGCAGTATAAATATCATAAATGAATGAGTTTAATGTTCCATCTTTAATTAAATCAGTTTTTTGACTTACACTACCTTCTCCGTCACATTTTGAGGTGTACATTCCTTTTTCCAAAAGTGGATTGTCGATAATTGTTAAGTTAGGATTTGCTATTTCTGAGCCCATTTTATCTTTCAAAATGGATCTTCCTCTCATAACATTTTCTCCATTGAATGCACTCATGAAAGTCTGTAAAAGACCAGTTGCAGCATAATAATCAAGAACTACATCATAATCATTTGTTTCAACAGGTTTGGTGTCAAGTGAACTTTTAGCAAGATTACATACTTCAATCGCTAATTTTTCACCATCCAAATCAAAGAATCTTGAGGATTGTGAATTGTATGCTGTTGCGATTTTACCGTCTTTTTGCATAGTTACAGATAAACCAATGCCAAACCCAGTGCCTTCATCTTCAATTGAAACTCCGTTTGAATTTAGAATAAGTGATCTTCCTTCACTTGCTGAAAATCCTGATCCGGTTATGTCACATCCTTGATCAAGTGTTGTGTCTATTGTATTCTTTAAAAATTCAATAGATTCATCAAGACTCAATTCATTAAACTTTTTGTCATATACCTGTTTAACAGTTGGGACATCTTCAATTTCTGCAAATGTATAATTTTCATCAACTTTGTTAAGTTTAGTGTTTTCAATTGATTGTTTTGCAGTTTCAGCTATTTTATCCATGTTTGAAGTGAATGCAAAACCAATTTTGTTATCTTTAATTACTCTGATCCCAACTCCACAATCAATTTCCTCTTTTGCAAAATTCAATTCCTCTTTTCTGGAGTCAAGTTCTATGGATTTTGATTCATCAATGTATATCTCATAAGCATCGCAATCATTTTCTATTGCTTTTTTTGCTTCTTGTGCTATTTCATATATCATTTTATCCCTATAATGCAAATTTTTCAATAGCTTCTGCTACTCCATCACCAAACATGTTTTCACAGGTGTAGGTACTTATTTCTTTTAACTTATCTTCTGCATTTCCAACAGCTATTTTGTATCCTGCTTCTTTCAAGAAATCTTCATCATTTTGACTATCTCCAATGGCCATAACGTTTTCCATGTTTATTCCATTTCTTTCACATAGATATTTGAGTGAAGTTCCTTTATTGATACGTTTGTCGGTAATGTGCAATGCAAAACCACTGTCATAAATTTCGAGTTGGTCCAAATATTTAAAATCTTTTAATGCATCTTCTAACTCTTCACGAGCAAGTGTTTTATAAAATACAGTTTCTGTTAATCTGTACATATTGTCGTGAGATGCATGTTTATCGAAGTTATCACCTAATTTGTCTTTTAGGTGTTCTTCAGCAGAGGTTACAAATCCTCTTTCTACTAATGTTTCAACAGCATTATTGTTTTCCCCTTCTTTGAAGACAACGCCGCCGTTTTCCGCTACAAGTCCACCACTACAACCAATCAAGACTTCAGTTGCATAAGCGTAGTTTACAACATTTCCTGTTACGATAATTGTTGGGATTCCTTTCGCTTCTGCTTTTCTTAATGCTTCAATAGCAGAGATGCAGATTTGTCTTTTTTCATCAGTAATTGTTCCGTCAATATCTACTGCAATTGCTTCAATTGTCATGTTATCCTCTTGAATATCTGTGTGCGATGTTACATGTTCCTTCTTTACTTACCATACAAGCTCCGATAGGGTGCAATGGGTTACATGCTTTTCTAAATAACTTACAGTCTTCTGGTCTTGCAAGTCCTCTTAAAATAGGTCCGCAGATACAGCCTTTTGGTGCTTCGTTAACATCTTTTACTTCAATATCATATTTTTCACGAGCATTAAATTCACTGAATTCATCTTTAATTTCTAAGATTGAGTTTGGTATTTTAGGAAATCCTCTCCATTCTCTGGAGGTCACTTCAAATACTTGATTCATCTTTTCTTGTGCGATTACGTTTCCTTCATCTTTAACTGCTCTTGTGTATTCATTTTCAATTTTTGGTGTTTCGTTATGAATTTGTCTTAAAATCATGTATACAGACATCAATATGTCTAATGGATTAAAACCAGCTACTGCTTGTGGAATTCCAAATTCACTTGAGAAATATTCGAATGGTTTGGTTCCTATTATTGTACAAACGTGTCCTGGTTCAATTAATGCATTTAAACTGGTTTCTCCTGAATTGATTAAAAAATCAATAGCTGGGGGTATTAATCTGTGGCATGAGAGTACTGAGAAGTTTTCAGGAGGTGTTGCTAACAATTCTGCTGCAGTTGTTGGTGCAGTTGTTTCAAATCCTGCTGATATGAATGCAACATCATTGTCTTCTTTTTCAGCTATTTCAATAGCTCTGTTAATTCCATAAACAACTCTTACGTCTCCTCCTTCAGCTTTTGCATCTGCAAGTGATCTTTCAGAACCTGGGACTCTTAACATATCTCCAAAGGTTGTAATTGTGACTCCTCTGTCAATTAATTCTAATGCTTCATCAATTTCACGTGATGGGACCACACAGACAGGACATCCAGGTCCTGCAATAATTTCCACTTCTTCTGGAAGTAAACTTCTAATCCCATTTTCCATTATAGTATGTTCGTGGGAACCACAAACATGCATTATCTTAACCGGTGTGGATAATTCATTTATTTTTTGTAATAATTTATCTGACATACTTTTCATATTCATATTAACACCAAAGATTTAATAATATATTATTAGTATATTTATTATTGTATTAATTAAATTTATGGATATAAGGATTGACATGTTTAATAATAATAAAATTTTAGTAGTTATTCCAGCAAAAGGAACCTCAAAAGGAATTCCCCGCAAATATGTTCGTTTGTTGGATAATAAACCTTTGATTTACTATTCAATTAACATCGCTAAATCATCCCAATATGTTGATGATGTTGTTGTAACTACTGATGATTCTGAAATTGCTTCCATTTCTGAAAAGTTTGGAGCAAGTGTTATTAGGCGCTCAGAGGATTTGTCTGGTGAAGATATTCCTCTGGAAGCTGTTATTTTCGATGCAATGGTTCAAAAAGAGAAAGAGGCATTTGATGAATATGATATTGTAATCACAATGTTACCGACAGCACCATTACTTAAAGTACAAACTTTAGATTCTGCTATTGAAAAATTTGATGATTTTGGTCTTGAAAGTGTAATATCTGTTGTGGAGGATAAACATCTATATTGGGGATATGATGAAGATAATAAAAGATTCTTCCCAAATTACATTGAAAGAGTGGATAAAAAAGATTTACCAAGTTCTTTTAGAGAAACTGGTGCAGTCATTGCTACCCGTAGAGGTTTTATAAACGAAATTTCTTGCATTGGGGACAATATTGATGTAGTGGTGTTGTCTGATGAAGAAGCTATTTCTATTGATGGGTTTAAAGATTGGTGGGCTGTTGAAACAATTATTCAAAGAAAAAAAATAGCTATTGTTGTCAATGCGAATAATGAAATCGGAACCAGAAGAATAAATAGCTGTTTAGCTTTTGCATCAAAACTTGTTTCTCATGAATTTTTGTTTGTTTTAGATGAGCAACAGGAATTAGGGCAAAATTTAGTTAAAAAGTTTGGTTTTAACTATAAAATTTATGACGGTCATGAGAGTATTTACAATATTTTAGAAGAGTTTGGTGCTCAAATTGTAATCAATGATGTGTCTGATACCACTGAAGAATATATGTCCGATTTAAAGGAAAAAGGATACTTTGTTGTTAATTTTGATGATTTAGGTGTAGGATCAAATCTTGCAGATGTGGTGTTTGATTCATTATATGAACATGATTTGAGTGATACAAATGTATATTCTGGCCATAAATTCCATGTTCTTAAAGATGAATTTTATTTCCAACCTTGTAAGGTAATTACCCAAGATTTAAATAATATTTTAATCATGATTGATGGAAATGATCCTAAGAGGTTATCTGAAAAATTCTTAGCAGCAATTTTGTCCACAACCTACGAAAAGAAAATTAATATCATTTTAGGCAGAGGATATGAGAACATTGAACAGTTCATATCCAAATATGAAACCAATCCTTTAGTCCAAATTTATCAAAATGTTTCAAATGTCAGCGATTTCATGTTTAAAGCAGACATATTAATTACTTCTGCTAGTAAGATTATGTATGATGCTTCTTCATTAGGTATTCCTACTATTTGTGTTTATCAAAATGATTTAGAAGCTTCACATGTTTTTGCAAATAATGTTAATGGTATTTTAAATCTTGGTGATGTTGATTCTTTAACAAAACAGGAGTTCATTGATCAATTTTTAGAGTTGGTTAATAATTATGAACTCAGAGTGGATATGCATAAAAAAATGAGATCAATTGACTTTAAGCATGGTTATGAAAATATTTGTGCAGTGGTTAAGGAAGAATATAGGAATTTCTTAATGAAAAAGTGAGGGATATTATGAATGTAATCAACAAACATCCTTTTTTGATTGGAGAAATTAGTTTTAATTACTATGATCTTGCTGAAAAAGAGAACGTTCATTATATTCAAATGGCTAAATTTTTAGTTGAAAAATGTAGTGAATCTGGTCTTGATGGTGTTAATTTCCATGTTGGGGATTCTGAATATCTTCATTGTAATTATGAAGATGATTCAAACATATCAGACAAATTAACTTTTGATGAGTATAAAAAATTAGCGGATTATTCAAAAGAACTTGGATTAGCATTTATTATAACTCCAGATAATAAAGAAATTGTTGATAATTTAGATGATGTGGTTGATGGTTATAAAATATCTTCTTCTAATCTAACTAATATTCCACTTATTGATTATATTTCCACTAAAAAGAAACCAATAATGTTGTCAACTGCTGCAGCCAATCTAAAGGAGATAAAGAATGCTGTTTCTTGCATTGAAGATAATTCTAATTTTAAAATCATTATAATGCATTCTGTATTGTCTTATCCTGCTAATTTGGATGATGCTAATCTTTTAATGATTAAGGATCTTGCAGGTCATTTTGAAGATTATGATGTAGGTTATTCTGATTATACAATTTCTGATGATTTCATGTTCATTTTAACTACTGCATTTAATTATGGTGCTGTAGTTTTAGAAAAATATTTTACTATTGATAAATCTATTGAAGGCCATGAATTTGCTATGGATGAAGATGACATTCGTATTTTCAAATTAAATTCAAGTGTATTATCTAAAATTAATGGATATAAAAGTAAACAGCCTCTGATTTGTGAATCTTTTTCAAGGAAAAATGTTAGGAAATCTATTGTTGCTAAAAGAGATATTAAATCTGGGGATATTATTAATGAAATAGATATTGACTTTAAAAGACCTGCTAATGGAATTTCTCCTGAAAAGATAGATGAAATCATCGGTAAAAAAGTAAATTATGATATTCCTAAAGGTTCTTTGATTGAATATGATATGTTGTCATAGACTATTTTTAAAAAAATAAAAAAAGAAATTAAAATTCTGAAGAACAGTCGGCTGAATATTTGTTGATTAAAACAGCACATTTATCGATTGTTTCAGAATCTAATTTAATTGTAGCAGTCTGGATTTTATTTAATAATTCTTCAATAAATAAGTCTTCATCGGTTAAAGGCATATTTATGACTACAACCTCATTGTTTATGAATCCAACTAATGGTTCAACAAAACAATTTTTAATATTGTTGTCATTAAGGAAGTTTATTAAATCTTCACCTAAACTTAATGATTTTTGTTTGACTTTATTGTCCTGTGAAAATTTAGCTTGTTTTGTTGTATATCTAAATTTTCTTGTGTTCCCATAACTTGGGAATTCTTCAATTTTATTTTCTTCAGGTTCAATAGTACCAATTAAATTTAGATTTTCATTTTCTGATTCTAATCTAAGTTTTGGATTATATTTTTGTGAAAGTAATGCATAAATTCCAGTTGGTCCTACAACAACGTGGTTAATACCTGAAGTGGAAGTTGGAGTTTTAACATTGTAGAAAACATAAAATTCTTCTGGAAGACTTAACAAGTGTTCTCTGATTATTCTTGTTCTTTCTTCAGTTTGTTTTACATCTCTAGTTTTATAAATTCCATAACATAAGATAATTACTCCAATAAATAAAGCAACAATTCCTACACCACTGTTGATAGCTAAAATTTCAATTATACTTAAAATAAATATGACAGCTCCAATAATAATGATTGTATTATTGGTGTCCATGTTTTTCACATCAATATTTTTGATGTCAAATTTAGGTTCATTATTTATAAGTGAAGTTTCAACAGGAGTTAATTCTCCATTATCAGGTTCTTTTAAGCTAATTTTATCAAGGAAACGATTACTTGATTTTGTTTCACTATTTTTTGGATAGTATTCTTCCATTCCTTTGAAAAATTCAGTTTTAAGGAAATTTTTCAAGACATCATAATCATTGGTCTTAGGAACTGCAAATTCTTTTCCAAATCTTGATAAAACGGATTGTGGTATAGTTGTTCTTGCTGTTTTTGCAATTACTTTTTCTTGAATTTCTTCCTCTTCTTTTTCTGTATCTGCTATTTGCAACATACGTTCTTCTGAAAAGAAATTTTCAAGTTTGTTAGTAATTGATTTTATTGAGGGGGTATTATTTGTGTTTAATTCTTCAGATGTTGGTTCTTTAGGTTTTGATTCTCTTCTAATGTTTTGAATCTCTGTACGTCTTTCCTCAAGATATGAATCTAACTCTTTATTCATCTCTTCATCTAAATATCTTAAAGATCCACCACAACTGTCACATTCATAATCAAGTATGCTATCGCTGCTTTTGATTTTGTATTTCAATCCACAGTCTTGGCATTGAACAATATATGAATTATCATATCTTGAACTAATTAATGAATTGTTGGATTCTTTTTCTTCATTAGAATAGTTTTCTAAGTATTCTAAGTCACCTGCACATGAAGAACACTCGAATGTAGATATGTCATCATCATCATCGAGTTGGTATTTTGCACCACAGTTCTTACAGCATACAACTTTCATATTATCCTCTTAAATTACTTTTTATGATATTTTATTTTTATTTTTTTTATTATATATGTTTCTAAAAATAGTTAAAAAAAGTAATTTTCAGTGGTGATATTTGGCTAAAAATTAGTATTTTTATATAAATATAATTCATTAATATTTTTTATTTCAGTAAAATTTGTCAAATTGTCCATGTGCTTGTTAGAAATGTAATAACTGACATTGCTTTGGTCGATTTGACTTTGATTGTCTGATGGGATTCCTATTGTATTTGAACCAAGCCACCAGCTATATGGTCTTATATTATAAACACCAATGCTCATGTTTTCATAGTCTGGATTATTATCAATTATCTGGTTTGAAATCTGCTCAGGAGTTAAGTATTTATCTGTCGGTTCAACTGTATATGTAAATGCAAATGCTTGGATTACAAACAAGACTATTAAAGCTATTGGGATTATATTTTCATTGATTTTAGTATGGGAATGAATATTTTCTATTGCCATTAAAACAAAGAATATGAATGGTGGCAATGTAGGAATCATATATCTGTTAACCTTGACTATGTCAAAACTAAGAAATATTCCATTTGCTAAAATCCAACCTAACATGAATACTTCATTGTTGAATTCACGATCTTTTGCAAGCAGATAAATTCCAATGTAAACTAAAACAGAGGTGATTACAGAAGTAAACATTTTAAAAGTTGCAATGCTTATTATAAGTAATAAAATTGCAAATATGTCTGTTTTTGAAAGGTCTATGTCATGATGGTCATATAACCAGAATCCTGCTCCAATAATTAATAATGCAAAAATTGCATATGCTAATATTGTAGGAGAGTAGAATGTCGGATTTGTTTCGAATACTGTATGTGAACTTGATATGTAAGTGATATAATTCACTAAATAATATGTTGAGTCCGGATTGTATGCAGGATCATTTAGTTCTCCTGTTTTTCCTTGTATTCCATTTGCCATTTGGCTAGCAGCATCAAATCTGCCATGTCCCATAGTAAAAACTAATAAAAATACTGCAACAGCTATGACTACTGCAATAATTATTCCTCTTTTTATATATTTCCATTCGTCCGGTTTTATTTTAAATCCATTTTCGAGGACATATAATAAGAAAAATGCAGGTATTGTTAGAATTACTGGATATCTTGTATAAAGTCCAATAACCATCAATGGAATTACATATTGATAGTATTTTGGATTTTCTCTAACTGCAATCACACTTAATAATGCAATCCAGATTATTATGCCGGTTGCAGGAATGTCCAATGTTCCATTTGCAAGCCAAATAAGGTATAGTGAAAATGATGAATAAAGTATTGTTCCAGTTAAACTTAATTCTTCGTTGAAGAATTTTTTGAGAAATAAGTAAAATCCTATATTTCCAATTATTGCAAATAGTCCAGTAACTGCATAAATTGCTATTTTATCTACAAATCCTAATCTGAAAAGAAGAGATGTTAAAATGCAAATTACTGGTGATATGTGGATAAATTGAGTTATGTTTACACTTTCACCAGAATAATAAAGAGAATTTATGAGATAAACATAGACATCAGAACAAGAAATGCCAATCTGGTTATTGAAATTGATATAATAACCTATGAGGATTGTACTAAATATTAAAATAGCTAGTAAATAATATTTGTCCTTTTTGTTTATGTTAAACTCTTTAAACATTATTAATAATTTTTCATATTTCTATATATATAAATGTAATTAGTTATTACATTAATGATCCAAATACGAATGCAACAAAAGTTATTAACATTCCTATTTTTAAATTTTTAGATACTTTTGCTGCAACTGCTCTTTCCTGTGATTTTAATATCAAAATTGCAGAGTAAATGAATAATATAACTGCAATAGCAATTACTACCAAGTATAATATTCCAAAAATATGATAATAATATAATAAAGGGCATAATGCACTGTCAATTATTATTAAAACAGCTGCAAGTATTGCTGGTTTTTTCTCACCGATTAATATTGGTAGTGTTTTTGCACAGTCTGCTTTATCTCCTTCAATGTCTTCAATATCTTTCACGATTTCACGTGCGGTTGTCATTACAAATGCAAAGAAACCTAAGAACAATGAAGTCATTATTATGCTTGGATTATTAATTGAAAATCCTCCAAATACAAATCCAAATCCTGTCATAAAACCTACAGTTAAATTACCAAGTAATGGTGTTGTTTTTAATGTGTATGCATATAAATAAAGAACAACATCTGCAAATAATACAATTCCAAATGGTATCCAATTGTTTGTAATGTAACTAATTAAAAAACCACACATTGTTCCGGCAGCAAATAAGAGATATCCATAGTTTCTACCATTTTCAAGTGAAATTCTTCCGGAGGGTATTGGTCTTTCAGGTTTGTTTATTAAATCAATTTTATAATCAAAATAGTCATTAATCACATTTCCTGCTGCTGTTTCAAAGAATACTGTGAGCATTGCAAGAATTACTGGGATTGAAATTGTCTTATCAATAAGTGCAACTAAAATTATTGATATTGCACCCATTAATGCATTTCCTGGTCTTAAAATTTCTATATATGGGTTCATGTTATTGTTCCTTATTGTTTAGTTATTACCATAATTATATAAGGTATATTGATTAACATAATATTAGTATTTTATTTTATTAAAGTATTAATTATAATTATTAAAGCTGGTGTTATATTGAATAAAATTAAGATAGCAATTGTTGGAATAGGAAACTGTGCTAGTTCTCTTATTCAAGGAATTCATTATTATGATGGTAAGAACCCTGAAGATGCAATAGGACTTATGCATTGGGATATCGGAGGTTATGAACCTAGCGATATTGAAGTTGTTGCTGCTTTCGATGTTGATGCAAGAAAAGTTGGAAAAACTATTGATGAAGCTATTTTTGCAAAACCAAATTGTACAACTGTTTTCCAAGAAGATATTCCTAAATATGAAGCAAAAGTAAGTATGGGTCATGTTTTAGATGGTGTTGCAGAACACATGGCTAACTATGATGATGAATACACTTTTGTTGTAAGTGATGAAGATCCTGTTGATGTTGTTGAAGTTTTAAAAGAAAGTGGTGCAGAAATTTTGGTTAATTACTTGCCAGTAGGTTCAGAAAAAGCTGCAAGATATTATGCTCAATGTGCTCTTGATGCTGGTGTTGCATATGTTAACTGTATGCCAGTATTCATTGTAAGTGATGATGAATGGGATGCTAAATTCAAAGCAAAAGGAATTCCAATTGTTGGTGACGATATTAAAGCTCAAATTGGTGCTACTATCACTCACAGAACACTGGCTAGTTTATTCATGGATAGGGGAGTAAAATTAGATAAAACTTATCAAATTAACACTGGTGGTAACACTGACTTTTTAAACATGCTTAACCGTGAAAGATTAGATTCTAAAAAAGAATCTAAAACAGAAGCTGTTCAATCAGTTTTAAAAGAAAGAATGGATGATAGGGATATTCATATTGGTCCTAGTGACTATGTCCCATGGCAAAACGATAACAAATTATGTTTCCTCAGAATGGAAGGTCGTACATTTGGTGATGTTCCAATGAATATTGAACTCAGATTAAGTGTAGAAGATTCTCCAAACTCTGCAGGTTGTGTAATTGATGCTGTCAGATGTTGTAAAATCGGTTTGGAAAGAGGCGTTGGTGGACAATTGACTTCTATCTCTTCATACACAATGAAACACCCTCCAATTCAATACACTGATGATGAAGCATTTGAAAATGTTGAAAAATTCATTTCTGGTGATTTAGAAAGATAATTTTTCAATTTTCATCTTTTTTTATTTTTTTAATTTAAAACTTTTTTTTAAAATCTCTTGAAATTAATAGTATATACTGATTTTTTGCATATTTTTATATAATACAAAAAAGATATATTATAGTTGAATATTTTATGATTATTTGTAAATGAATAATTTATAAGAGGTGTAAATAATGGCAAAAGTAAGATTTACAGAAACAGCACTTCGTGATGCTCACCAATCTCTACTTGCAACTAGGATGAGAACCAGAGATATGATTCCTATTGCTGAAGAAATGGATAAAGTAGGTTATTTTTCAGTAGAAGCTTGGGGTGGAGCTACTTTTGATACTTGTATTAGAT
The DNA here is from genome assembly GCA_022775905.1 of Methanobrevibacter sp. Classification (NCBI taxonomy): domain Archaea; kingdom Methanobacteriati; phylum Methanobacteriota; class Methanobacteria; order Methanobacteriales; family Methanobacteriaceae; genus Methanobrevibacter; species Methanobrevibacter sp. Next base: position 79,518 of record JALFJX010000009.1, on the reverse strand, counting down.
ATTTAAATGAAGACCCATGGGAAAGATTAAGACAATTAAAATCTGAATTTAACAAAACTCCTATTCAAATGCTCTTAAGAGGGCAAAATTTAGTAGGTTATAAACATTATCCTGATGATATTGTAACAAAATTCGTAGAAAAATCCTACGAAAATGGTGTAGATGTATTTAGAGTATTTGATGCTTTAAATGATATCAGAAACATGGAAAAAGCAATTAAAGTTGCTAAAGATCAAGGAGCTCATGTACAAGGTACAATCAGTTACACTATAAGTCCAGTTCACACCATTGATGGTTTTGTGGATTTAGCTAAAAATTTAGAAGCACTTGATTGTGATTCTGTTGCAATTAAAGACATGGCTGGTTTAATCACTCCTACTGCTGCTTATGAGTTAGTATCAAAATTAAAAGAAGAAACTGATTTGCTTGTAGATTTGCACTGTCACTGTACCAGTGGTATGACTCCAATCAGTTATTATGCAGCATGTCAAGCTGGAGTTGACATTTTAGATACTGCTATTTCACCTCTCGCATGGGGAACAAGTCAACCACCAACAGAAAGTATGGTTGCTGCTCTTCAAGGAACTGAATTTGACACTGGTCTTGATTTAAAATTATTGACTTCAATTAAAAAATACTTTGAAGACATTAAAGAAAAATATTTAGGAATTTTAGACCCAATATCCACAAGTATTGATGCTGATGTATTATTATACCAAATTCCTGGTGGAATGCTTTCAAATCTGATTTCCCAACTTAAAGAACAAAATGCACTTGACAGATACAATGATGTATTGGATGAAATGCCTCGTGTAAGAAAAGATATGGGATACCCGCCTCTTGTAACTCCAACAAGCCAAATTGTGGGTATTCAATCTGTAATGAATGTTTTAGGTGGAGAAAGATACAAAACTGTGTCTAACGAAGTTAAAGATTACATGAAAGGAATGTATGGTAAATCTCCTGCGCCTGTAAATGAAGAATTATCCAAAAAGATTTTAGGTGATGAAGAAATTATTACCTGCAGACCTGCAGACTTACTTGAACCTGAATTTGATAAATTCAAATCTGAAGGTGAAGAAAAAGGATTTGTCAAATCTGATGAAGATGCATTAACCTATGCATTATACCCACCAATTGCTCCAAAATTCCTTAAAGGAGAAGCTGAAGAAGAAGAACTCAAAGCACCTCATGCATTCAGTGAAGATGAAGCAATTGGAATCCCAACTCAATATAATGTTGAAGTTGATGGGGATATGTTTGAAGTTAAAATCATGCCTACTGGATATATGGAAATCGGCGAAGCTGATAATGGTAATTTCCACCCAGTTGAAGGAGGAGTTACATCTTCCATGAATGGTATGGTAATCAAACTTAAAGTTAATGTTGGAGATAAAGTTACTAAAGGATCCACAATCTGCGTTCTTGAAGCTATGAAAATGGAAAACGACATTCAATCTGAAGTTGATGGTGTTGTTGAAGAAATCTTCGTAGAACCTGGTGATGCAGTAAATGCTGGTGACACTTTAATGGTAATCAAATAGATTACATATAAAGTTTTAAGGTAATGCACATGAATACTAATTCTTCATGGTTTCCTCTAATTTTAGTGGCTTTCGCTTCTTTTATTATAACATTGGATTCTACATTTATGAATGTGTCAATCTCACAGTTAGTTGTGGACCTGAATACGCAAGTAAGTGTTGTGCAAATGATTATCTGTTTTTATACATTAACTACTGCTTCTCTGATGCTGGTTAGTTCCAAATTGCAGGATATAATTGGTAAAAGAACAATATTTCTAATTGGTGCTGGAATTTATGGTTTAGGTGCATTAATTGCAGCATTGAGTCAAAACGCTTTAATGCTATTTATTGGCTGGTCTTTACTTGAGGGAATTGGTGGAGCATTTATGACTCCTGCTGTTGTTTCAATTATCAGTGGAACTTATTCTGGCGAAAAACGTACATTTGCATTGGCAATAAGTAGTGCAATCGTTGGAATAGCTGCAGCTATTGGTCCTTTATTTGGAGGAGTTGTCACAACATTCTTGTCATGGAGATATGGGTTTGTTTTTGAACTTTTAATAATTGTATTCATTTTTGTTTTCCATAATCAAATTAAAACTTTTCCAACAACTGCATCAAAAAGCGATTTTGATGTTGTTGGCGGAATTCTTGCTATTTCCGGTCTTGTAACATTTGTATATGGAATTCTAACATTGCAGCATAATCAGATGAATAGTGCAATCCTGATGGTGGTTGGTTGTTTAATTTTAATCTGCTTTGCATTATTTGAAACTAGATGTAAAAAGCAAGATAAAATTCCTTTATTGGATATGTCCTTGCTAAAAGATAGAAATCTAAAAGCGGGGATGCTAATCAGATTAATTACAAATCTTTCAATTGGAGGATCATTATTTGCGGTTTCAATATTCCTTCAAAGTGTTTTAAAGTTAGGTGCATTCTCTACTGGTCTGACATTGCTACCTCTCACTGTTGTGATGATGGTATTTTCTATTTTGGCACCTAGACTTGTTACTAAGTTAAATGTCAAGTCTGTAATGAGTATTGGGTTTATAATAACAATTATTGGTGTCATTTTACTTAGAAACCAATTTGAATTAACTACTGGATTTATGGATTTGGTCCCTGGTTTGATTGTGTATGGTGCAGGTTTAGGATTGGTAATTTCATTGGGAGTGGGTATCGCACTTAAAAATATTGATAAGGAAAAAGAGAATACTGCATCTGGTTTAATAACAACTGGTCAGACACTCGGAACATCAATGGGAACTGCTATAATTGGGTGCTTATTGATTATGGGTGCTGTTGGAGGTATGCATGATGCTATTGATACATATGCTCCAGACCAAATCAGTGATGCTGAGTTTCATGATAATGTTCATGTATATTTCGAAAAATTAGGTCATGTAAATACAACTCAACTTAAACATGAAAATACTCTAAAAGAAAAAATTGTTAATACTGTTGTTCAAGATGCAATGAAACTGGTCATGGAAGTAACTGCAGTAATATTGTTTATTGGTTTATTGTTGACTTTAACATTAAAAGATGAAAAAATTAATAGAAAAAATAAAAAAAGTATGTCCAGATAAAATCTCTGGACCCGTTCATGATGTTATTAATTAAATAATATCATACTTCTATTTTATATGCATCGTATGCAGCATAAATTGCGTAAAGAAGATAAATAATGTTTCCTAAGCTACCGAGGAAGTTCATTAATAAGTAACTTAATACGATAGCAATAATGAACATTATTATTCCTTTTTTAACATCTGCACCTTGTATTATTTGACCAATACCTGGTAAGAAGAAAGAAATAATTGCTGCAATAATTGGATTAACCATATTTTTTCCTCCATTGTTATTAATTATTATTTTATTTTTAATTTTATATTTATATAATTTTGTATAATATATTTTAATATTTTATTAGATATTTTAAAGTTATTCATTAATATTTTAATGTATTGTGATATTGTGGATGTATTTTAATATTATGGATATAATTTTTAACATTAATTAATTTAATTAATTTAAAATCAAATAAATTTCTTATTTAAAATATAATTATGAACATTATTATGAATTTTTTAAAAATGAATGAGTTATGATATAAAATTCATTGAATCTTGAGAAAATATATGAAAAAATAGTATAAGTCTATAAAATGTTATAGACTCAAAATGTGTTTTTTATTTTACCATGTTATATGCATCATAAGCAGTGTAAATGTTGTAAATAATGCTTATGTATGAAATAGGATTGCCCATACCTAAAAGCATAATCAAAATTGCGCTTATGATAATAGCAATTACGAAGTATATTGCACCTTTTTTAATGTCACCAGCTAAAGCTTGACCTAAACCTGGAATGATGAATGATGCAATTGCTGCAACTATTTGACTAACCATTTTAGTTTTCATCCTTTTGATTTTATTATATGTCATTTCTAGTTTACTTTGTTAATAAATGTTTATACAAATATATATTCTTCCCTAAATTATATTAATGAGTTTTTTAAATAACTATTATAATATTTTAATAAGCGGTGATATTATGAAAGATATTTTTGATGAAGTTCAATTTGGAAACTTAAAACTTAACAGCCGTATCGTTAGAACAGGAACTTGGGAGACTGAGACTGCCGAAGGAGGATTTCTAACACCTGACATTTATGACAGATATGAAAAAATTGCAAGTAGTGGTACTGGACTTATTGTATCTGAAATATTTGCACTTGATCACAAAGACAGATTTTTCCCTTACTCAACAAATATGAATTACAGAGGTTTTATTAAAGATTATCAAATGGTTACAGATATTGTTCACAAATATGAAGTTCCAATTTTGGGTCAATTGGCATTCTTTTACTATGATGATGGTGAAAATCAGAAAGTTGAAGCTAATGACATTTCAGAACAGGGTATTAGAAAATTGCAGGCAGAAGTAATCATGGCTGCTAAAAAATTCTCATTTGCTGGTTTTGATGGAATTCAAATTAACATGGGAAACAATTTTTATCTTGCAAGGTTCATGAATCCTTATTTCAATCAAAGAGATGATAAATATGGTGGAAACACTGAAAATCGTGTAAGGATATGTTCTGAAATAATTAAAGTTATTAAAAAGACTATGGATATTCATGTGAGCTGCAGAATCAATCCATGGGATGCTAGAAAAGATGGAATGACTGCTGAAGAAAGCATAGCTATTGCAAAAGAACTTGAAAAAGTAGGTGCTGACAGTATTCAACTTACTGCACGTACAATCTCACAGGTTTATGACAAAGGTGAGAAACATCCTTTCTTGGTTTATGTTGAAAAGTTAATTGATGCAGTTGACATTCCTGTTGTTTTGGGAGGATCTCTTAGAGATATGAAAACAATCAATGATGTTTTAAACAGCTCAACTGTTGAATATATTTCAATGTCAAAACCGTTTGTTGCTCAAGCAGACTTTTTAGCTGACTGGAAAGCAAATGGTGAGGGAGTAGCAATTTGTCAAAGCTGTAATAATTGTTATTCTAAAAAAACTAGTACTTGTTTCAAATATTAAACAAGTATTTTATTCTTTTTTTTAAACACAACTTAAATATCATATCATCTATAAAATACTAATTATGGCAAAAGATGATAGGAGTGAAATAAATCCATTCACTGGCAGAAAACATTATGATACATTAAATGATGATAAATTTATCCAAGAATCTTACAATGAGTATTATAGTATGCTTAATCAGGCACGGATTTTGGACAATACTCAAAATGGACAAATTGTTATAAATGTTGCAGTAGGTTTGATTAATGCTGTTAACAATTACTTGTCTAAAATTGGTAGACTTGATTATGTTGAAGATTATTATGACTGGGAAGTTCATTTGGTTGAGGATATTACTGTAAATGCATTTTGCATGCCTGGTGGTAAAATTGTATTGTTCTCGGGAATTCTTTCAGTTGCAAATACTGAAGAAAAAGTTGCTTTTATTTTAGGCCATGAAATGGCACATGCACTTCTTGACCATGCAAGGACTAGAATTAGCGCTCAAAATACACAAAATGCAATTGCAGGTGCTGCATGGATTGGCAGTATTGCAATGGATCTTGTTGGTTTGGGGGAACTTGGAAGTCTTACAAGAGCAGCTACAAATGTTGCAAGTATTGGATCTCAATTTTTCCTGATGAATCCGTGGGGAAGAGATCAGGAACTTGAAGCTGACAGATTGGGTATGATGATTATTCATTGGGCAGGATATGATGTGTCTCACATTCCATCATTTTGGGCAGATATGTCAAGACAAAATTCTAACGAACATGATTTCTTTTCAACACATCCTGCTGATTCAAAAAGAATTGCTACTATGCAGCAATTGATTTGTGAAATTGAAAATGAGGATGATTTTTACTCAAAACCGGTCATTGGTGAAATTAATTCATCTAATGGTAAACATGATAACTCTGCTGGTTGTTTTTGTACTGAATGTGGTGCTCCAGTTGATGTGGGTGATAAATTCTGTACTTCTTGTGGGACTAAACTTGGAGTGGAATTAAAATGCCCTAAATGTGGTTCATCAATTGGAAGTAATGATGCATTTTGTATGAATTGTGGATATAAACTTTAATCTGTTTTCTTGTATTATTTTTTTTATTTTATTTTTAGTAATACTAATATATATTATAATATGAAAAAAGTATTACTTAATTATAGAAAATTATTAATAATATAATTTCATAATTATAAAATTGGTGTATAAAAATATGCACAAAAAATTAGGAGAATAAAATGAGGTTTGAAAATATATTGTCATTATTGATGGTTATGTTGGTATTGTTTGTTTCAATATCTGCAATTAGTGCACAAGATACAAATGATACATTAGCTATTGATAATGTTCTTGATGATGAATTATTTGAAGGTGATTTAAGTTATTATGTGTCTAATGATGGATCAGATGACAATGATGGTAGTTTAAATTCTCCATATAAGACAATAGGGAAAGCAACTGAAAAATCAGATTCAAATAAAACAACTAATATTTACTTAGGTGATGGAGTTTACCAACAGGAAGGAAATGTGAATTTAACAGTAAATGGAAATGTTAATTTAATAGGTTCTTCTAGTGAAAAAACAATATTACGGTTCTAATGCAAACTGGTTAATAAATATGAATGGTGGAAAATTAACCATTAAAGATGTGACAATTACTAACTTCTTCAAATCAATTAACCAAAGTGGAACTAAAGCGGGAATCATTACAAGTAATTCCAAAATAGATTTGAATGCTGTGGTTTTATCAAATAATGTAATTCAAACATCCTTGGGTGTTGGTGAGGAAAAATCAACTATTTATACTGGTGTTGTATTCAGTACTGGTGAAATAAATATTGAAAATGTAACTGCATTCAACAATAAAATTAATAATACTTTAGGAAATACCTTAGCTGATTTAAGAAAATTGGCTGATTGGGGATGTGTAATTGGGTCATTCAATGCAACAAGAATTAGTAATTCCAATTTTTACAATAACTCTGGAAGTAGGTCTTCTGTTGTTTATGCACATACTTTAACAACTTTAGATGTTTTAAATTCTAGATTTGAAAATAATACTGCATCATACTGTGGTGGAGTATTTTTGGTCTATTTAAACACTACTACTCACATTTCTAACTCAATTTTTATAAAAAATGATGGGACTAATGCTGGTGGAATTATCTATCAACAAAGATATTCAAACATGTATGTTGACAATTGTACATTTGATGATAATTATGCAAACACTGGTGGATCATTATATGCACATCACTATAGTAATCTTACTGCTACAAACAGTTCTTTTTCAAACGGACGTGCAAGAACTGGTTCTGCAATAATTGGTGCGGACTTTGTATTTTTAACAATTAATAATTGTAAATTTGAAAATAACACTGCAAGTGAAGGGGCAGTGATGGGTGATGAAGGTTGTCAAATTGATATTAATGACTGTGTTTTTAATAATAATGTCACAACATTTGGTGCAGCAGTATTTGGGGATATGATTAATAATATCACTATTAAAAATTCTGTCTTGACAAATAATAGTGCAACTTATGGTGGAGCAATATTTGGAACTTTTGAATCCAATATTAAAATCATTAATGATACTTTCATTGGAAATAATGCAGTAAATGGGTCTGTTGTATTCTTGGATAATACTGGAAAACTTGATGAAGAACCTGAAACTCCGGCGTATGCTGGTTTAACAAGTTCCATTTACTCAAAAGATAATGTTTTTGTAAATAATACTTCTGAAGATAACTTATTGCTTGTAAATTATGAAATTGAAAATCAACATAACTTATCAGAAACTAAAATTATGGTATCTAATGTGGTAACTACAGTAAATAAAAAGAATACACTTATTTTTACTTTAATGGATGTTAATGGAAATGTGTTATCTAATAAGGAAATTGCTATTATTTTAAATGGTGCAATATATAAAAGAACAACTGATGAAAATGGTTGTGTATCATTAAATGCAGTATTTTCAAAAGATGGAAGTTATAATTGTGTTGTCTGTTTTGTAGGTGATGATAATTATAAATCTTCATTTGCAATATCTAAAATTACTGTTAAAAAACTGACTTCTAAAATTACTGCAAAAAAAGCTACTTTCAAAGCAAAAACTAAAACTAAAAAAGTTACCATAACTTTGACTGCATCCAATAAAGCAATTAAAAAAGTTAAAGTGACTATAAAAGTTAGAGGTAAAACTTATAGTGCAATTACAAATTCTAAAGGTAAAGCTACATTTAAAATTACCAAATTAACTAAAAAAGGTAAATATTCAGCATTAATTAAGTTTGCAGGTAATAAATCTTACAAATCATCTAGTAAAAAAATATTAATAACTGTAAAATAGAAGGGTCAATGAACTCTTCTAATCTTTTCTTTTTTCTTGATGTTCAACTCTTTTTCAGGGTATGTTTTGATTTTTAATTAAATTCTATTGTGATTTTAATATTAATTTTATAATTATGTGTATAACTTATGTAATAGATATGTTTATATATTTCTTAATTCATACATTATCTTGTGTATAAATTACTAATAAATTATAGTTAATTTATTTATATAAAAGTTTTTTTTACTGGATGTGAAAAAATGAATGATGTATTTAAGAACCAAAACCTTGATATTGTATTTGTAATTGACAGAAGTGGATCAATGCATGGGTCTGAACTAGACACAATAGGTGGATTTAATTCATTCATTGAAAAAGAAAGGAAAAAAGGATTCCTAACTAATGTAACCACTATTCTGTTTGATGATAAATATGAAATGCTGTACAAAAGAAAAGATATCAATGAAGTTGAAGAGTTAACTTCTGATGTATATTATGTAAGAGGAATGACTGCTCTTTTGGATGCAATCGGAAAATCAATTGTCATTCTTGACAAAGAGATTGACAACAAAGTATTATTTGTCATAATGACTGATGGATATGAGAATGCCTCTGTTGAATTCTCAAAATCTCAAATTAAAAACATGATTGAAAGTCATAATTGGGAATTTATATTTATGGGAGCAGATATTGACTCATATGGTGAAGCTGCAAGTATTGGTATTAGAAAATCTCATGTAGCCAATTATGAAAAATCTAAAGCTGGATTTAATGATGCATTTGTTTCTATGGAAAGGGTTGTTGAGTTTTCAAGGGCAGATATTGCTTTAGATTGTGAAGATTGGAAGGAAAATTTAAGAAAGTATGATTAATTTTCATACTCACTTTTATCTTTTAAGCCTAATGCTTCAAATGCTCTTTTCCTTCTCATACAACTTTCACAAACACCACATTGTTTTTCTCTACCTTTATAACAGGAATAACTTAATTCCATTGGAGCACCACATTCAACTCCAAGTTCAACAATTTCCTCTTTATTTAAGTTAATCAATGGTGCTTCAATTCTAATTTTTTCAGGGGAACCCTCTTCAATTAATTCATTGAATTTTTCCATATACTCTTTGGAATTATCTGGGAATGTTGCACCTTCTTCACCATTCCAACCAACAATTATTGTATCTGCTCCAATGCTTTCTGCATATGACAATGCAATTGATGTAAAAACGGTGTTTCTTGCAGGAACCCAAACACTGCTTGCAGTTTCATTACTTTTTTCCAAATCATCTAAATCTTCAGCAGATGGTTCTGGAACTTCTTCGTCAGTATTTAAGCTGGAATTGCTTATATTCGCAAGCCATGGAAGATCGATTACTTCGTGGGTCCAGTTCATCTTATTACATATTGCTTTTGATGCTTTTACTTCTCTTTCTAATGCTTTTTGTCCGTAATTGAAGGTTATTGCATGAATTTCGTGGTCTTTGCTGATAATACTTGTTGCAACGGTACAGTCAAGACCTCCTGACATGACGGATATTGCTTTTTTCATCTAATCATCTCGCTCACTTTTCTAAGTGGGAGTCCACTATCTTCAGCTATCTTTTTCAAATCTTCATATTCTGGTCTTTTGGATATGATTTCGCCGTTTAAATATCCAATTTTGAATGTTACTTCATAATCTTTATCATTTATGTTAAATGTCTTTTTTATGAATTCTCTTTTGGAAATTCCTCTGTGCATATTTGGTGCTATTCTAATACCTAAACTTCCAGTTTCTTTAAATATGGTCTCAATAACCTGTTCTCTGTTTTCTTTTCTGGAAATCACTTTAAGCAAGTTTCCAGGTCTGTTTTTCTTCATGATTATTGGGGTAATAGAAACGTCTCTTGCACCGGAATCCAAGAGTTTATTGAATAGATATCCTATTTCTTCACCTGTTAAATGATCCATATTTGTTTCAATGACTTCTATTTTGTCACTTTCAGTAATGTCGGAACTTTCTATAATTCTTAAAACATTTGGATGGTCAAAATCTTTTTTACCAGCACCATATCCTGTTTTTTTAGCTTTAGTTAATGGAATGAATTCTTTTATTTCATCACAGATTTCCATATATATTGCTGCTCCTGTTGGTGTTGCAAGTTCACTGGCTACTGGTCCACCAATCATTTTTCCATCTTTAAGGATTTCCACAACTGCTGGTGAAGGAACGGGTATGATTCCATGTGCAGTTTTAACTCTTCCACCCCCTACAGCTATTGGAAGGCCAATTATCTTTTGTTTGTCAAAATTTAAACTGTAATATGCATAAATTGAACCTATCACATCAGCAACTGCATCGCTTGCACCAACTTCATGAAAATGTGTTGTTTCTAAAGTTTTTCCATGAACTTTGCTTTCTGCAATAGCTATCCTTTCAAATACTTTGATTGAAGTTTCCTTAACTTTTTCATCAATGTCTAATTGTTTAATCTTTTCAATGGATTTTTGATAATTAATTGGATGCTTGTTTTCAAGCATTTTAACATGACAATAAGTAGATGCAATGCCTTTTTTGTTTATTTTTTCAAAAGTAACTTCTACTTTTCCAAATCCTTCAGCAGATTTTTCCATAATTTCTTTTAATTTATCTGCATCCGCTCCTAAGTCTACAAATGCGCCAATTAGCATGTTTCCAGCAATTCCACTTCCCTGTGGGTCAATAATAATTGTCATAATGATAAGTCCTTTTGATGTTGTTAATATAGATTTAAATTAAATAATTAATATAGATTATCATAGGTTATAACATGAATTTTAGTATCATAGAAAAAGATTATGGGATTTGTATAAATAATCCAAATCATTTCTTGGCATTCAGTGATTTTACAGTAAGTGATGGAATTGATATTGTTGAAAATGTTAATGTTGTAAAAGCTAAAAATAAATTTAATGCTACTGCAAAAAGGGCAGAAGCATTTAATCAATCTCAAGGTTCTTATATTGCACAGGCGGTTGATTCCATTGATTATTTTCAGAATACATATGGTGATTTGACTATTTTTACATTTATGGCAAATGATGTTGTAATTGAAGATTTTACTGAACATTTAAAGGTAGCGAACTCACCAAAAGGTTTTGCTGATGCGAGAATCAATTTAAGTCACATAATTTATATTGATAAGAAAATCTCTCCAAAAGATTTGCTTAAAATATTTAAAATAGTGACTAATATAAAGGCAAAAGTTTTAGCAAGTATGCGTTTACCTGTACATATTCAAAATATTATCAATACTGATGATTTTCTTGCGGTGTTATCTAATGTTAATGTATCTGAAAGTGAAGATTTTGATATTAATAATGAAGAATATGATCAAATTGATTGGGATGATTTGAAAATAAGAATTGAAGATGCAGTCGAAATAAGTTTGGAGGATGCATTTGAACACATGAGATTGACATTCGGAATCCTTGATTACTTTGTATCTGAAGGAATTTTAATTGGAGATTTGGTGGATGCAGGTATGGAACTTGCTGATGTTGAAGTGACTTCTGAACTTAAGGATAAAATGGAAGTTCAAATTTTAAAGTCATTAAGTGATATTGATGTTATAACTTTGATTGTTGCTGCAATGAGGACTGAACAAGACTTGGCAGAAAACAGAGTAAGAGAAATTGGAATAAATAATGCTGTTGGTATGTTTTCCGATGAAGTGTTAGGTCTAGCTATTGCAAATCATATTGCAGGAACAAAAGCAATATTTAATTTCAGAAGATATGTTGAGGCAAAACCTGGAATAATCTATGGATTGCCTCCTGTACTCAATGATATTTTTGCAGGCCTTATTGCAGGGTGTATGTCTAAAATATTTGAGGAATAATCTTATGGAGGATTTAATATGATTATTGATAAAATTAAGAATGATTTTCCTGAGTATGTTACTTTTGCAAGGACATTTGAAAATTATAAATGGTATAAACCGTTACTTGTATTCGTAGTTGGTTTAATTGTATTTTTCATATTCTTTGTTGTTGTTACTTTAGGATTTTCTATGATTTAGGGGATACAAATTACAGGAGATATTATGAGTGGGGGATATAGTATTTTAAATACTGATGCATGATCTTATTTCTCTTATGCATCTCTTGCTATTTTGATTCCTTCACTGTATATTGCTTCCAGAATTATTCGTGATAGACCGTTTTCATATTATTCTTCTTCTCGTGGAGGTTGGAATTGGAAGATTTATCTTAAATGTTTAGTTATTCCATTGGCAATAAATTTGATTTATTATATTGGTTATCCGTTGATTAATGGGTGTGTAGGTCCGAATAGACTTACAATACCATTTTTTATCATTTGCTTAATTTTAGTTCCACTCCAATGTATTGCTGAAGAATATTTGTTTCGTGGATTCATAATGCAAACTTTGGGATCTTGGATTAAGATACCTGTTGTTGCATTGATAATTCAGGCAGTACTTTTCACAGGTGGGCATATGTATAGTATGGGAATGATTGGAATATTATATGATGGTATCGTTTTAGGATTTTTGGCTATGTACACTAAAGGTTTGGAAGCAGGTTCTGCTCTGCACACTGTAAATAATTTATTGCTATGCTATTTTGTGGCTTTAGGACTTGGTACATCATCATTAATTACAATTTGGGATTTTATACCTGGAATTTTAGTTCCATTAATTTATGTTATGTTGGAAATAAACACGGATGGTTTGATGAAAAAACAAATGAATGTAGTCTGATTTAGATTATGTAGCTATTTTTTCATCTACTTTTTTTTATTTTTATGATGTTAATTAAAAAGAGTAATATATTACATTAAATATATTATACTTTACAAAACATTTTTTTATGAGAAATTATCAATTGGAGAATGTATTATGGAAGATGATAGTTATTTTGAAGATGAAGAATTTTCCCCAATAAGATCTCTTTTGGGTCTTTTGACATTTTCAACAATCTTACCAATAAATGTGTACACTTCAATTGAGTATATGACTAAATTAACTTGGTGCTGGCCATTTTTGCATATTTTTGTTGGAATTTTAGCTGCAATCTGTGGATATGTTTCTTTGGAGTTTTTACATTTAAATGCATTTTTCACAGCGGCTATTGTCTATGCATTCTTGATGTTGATTACAGGTTATAATCATTTAGATGGTGTAATGGATATGTCTGATGGTGTGATGGTTCATGGAGATCCTGAACGCAAAATCAGTGTAATGAAAGACTCATCTGTAGGTGCAGGTGGTGTTGCATCTTTATTTTTAGTTGCAAGTCTAACTGTTGCAGGTTTATATAATATATTGGATTATAATTTCATTTTTGGCATTATTGTCTGTGAAATGGCGGCTAAAACATCTCTAGTGACTACTGCACTTTTATCTAAGCCTTTAGTTCCAGGTATTGGTAGTTATTTTATTAAAGAGACTAATGGTACTAATTATTTGGTTTCAACAGTCCTTGTAACTTGCATTGCATTTTTACTTGGTAATTTGGTTGGGGTTGTTGGAGTTATTGGTGCTATTGTTGGAGGCATTATCATTGCGACTATTGCAAAACGTAATTTTGTTTTGGCCAATGGTGATGTTCTTGGGATGAGTAATGAAGTTGGACGTTTGTTTGTTTTATTATTTATGGCAGTTGCTTTATATTTTATTTAATTTAATTTAACATATTTAAATCAATATTTAGATTGAATAAGCGATTAATTTATTAATTTGGTGTTTCATAATACTTTTTGATGAGTTATCACTTGTATGGTTCACCTCCATTTTTCAATAATATCTAATCAGTACATTTTTCTCACATTGCGTCTAAAAGTGGTAACTTCATCATTTTCAAGCAAATTATTATATATTTTTAAAATGAAATATTATATTATTATTTTTATTAGATGATATTATGAATGTTAATGTTTTAAGATTAGATCACAGATTAAAAAGAGATACTCGTATCACTACTCACGTTTGTTTAACTGCTCGTGCATTTGGGGCAAGTAAAATCTACCTTGCTGGTGAAAGGGACACCAAATTAATGGAAAATGTAAGGGATACTGCTTCAAGATTCGGAGGTAACTTTGAAATTGAGTATGCTGAAGGTTATATGGGTGTAATTAACAAATGGAAGGCTGATGAGGGAAAAGTTGTCCATCTCACAATGTATGGTTCACAGGCTCATGAAGTAGCACCTGAAGTAAGAGAAGATGGTTCTGACATTTTAATTGTTGTTGGTGGTTCTAAAGTTCCTGGAAGTGTTTATAAAGCTGCTGATTGGAATGTGTCTGTTACAACTCAGCCTCATTCTGAAGTATCTTCACTTGCTGTGTTTCAACATTTGTTGATGGATGGTAAAGAGTTTGATTTGGAATTTGAAAATCCAGTATTGGAAGTTATTCCAACAGCCCATGGAAAAAACGTTAATATTCACAATGAAAATCGTTAAGAGATGAAATCATCCAGTCTTTTAATGGCTTTTAATTTTTCATCTTTTTTTATACGTGCCTGGTCAAGCGCATCTCTTATTGTTTGAATGGAATTGTCATAGACTTCCTGGTCAACAGGATATGGGAATCCGTCTTTTCCACCATGTGTGAAACTGTATTTTACAGGATCTTTCCAACTTGCAGGTTCACCGTAAACCAAATCAGATATCAAAGCTAATGCTCTTATTTTTTTAGGTCCAATTCCTTGAAGCAGGATTAATTCTTCATAGTTTTCAGGCTGTATCTCATATGCTTTTGTTAAAACTTCAAATTCTTTATCTGATATGTCCATATCTAAAACGGGATGGTGTTGGGGCATTGAAAAATCTTCTAAAAGCATTTGATTATTTTTTCTTTTAAAATATTGTCTTAAATGGTCTGGATTGTCATTGATTAAGTCAACACTTATTTTTTGAGCTTCTGTACTGTCTTTTGAAGACATGTTTAATGTATTTGGTGTTTTTTTATCGCATGATATTCCACTATGGGGATCATTTAATAATTCTTCTACTTCAGAGCCTAGCCAATGATATCTTCTAGCATATTTGTTGGAAATGTTTAATCCTTGTTGGACAACGGCCCAGTCTCCTTTTTCAGTAACAAAGAAATTGTGCTGGTATAATGTGTAACCGTCTTGAATGCATGAATTGTCAATTTTAGCAGACAACTTGCTGGTTTCAACTAACTTTTCGGTTGTTTTAGTTTTTAGATTAAATATTTCTCCAGCATGTTCAATTCCTTGTGGTGTTTTTCTGGATTTTGCACCTTTCCCTCCACTTAGATATATTCCATGTTCTTCTGGTGAAAGTGATGCCTTCAATGCACCTAATGTGGTTGTGGTTGTTCCTGAAGAGTGCCAGTCAAAGCCTAAAACACAAGAAAATGCCTGGAACCAGTATGGATTTGATATTCTATTTAAGAACTCTGATAAGCTATATTCTTCAATGATAATTGATGCAAGTGCTCCTGATAAATCAACCATTCTGGAAAATAACCATTTTGGAGGATGGCCTCCATGGAGTGGTAAGTTAACTGCTCCTCTTCTTTGCATGACTAATATTATATGATTAATTAGTATTATGTTTTTAGAAAGAGCATTTGGAAAGTATTTTTTTTTATTTTTTAATAAAATCTTATTTTTTTACATTTATATACAAAACTTTAATATATAATGGTTACTAAAATTATTAATGTTATATTTATTAACAAGATTATTTTAATCAAAATTATTAAGGAGCGTATTTACTATGGCTGTAGATAACGGAGATTTTGTAAGAGTAAATTTTACAGGTAAAGTTAAAGAAACTGATGAAGTATTTGATACTACTTATGATGAAATTGCACAAGAAGCTGGACTTTTTGATGAAAACAAAACTTATAAACCAATTCCTATTGTTGTAGGTGGAAACCACTTATTACCTGCTATTGAAGAAGCAATCATTGGATTAGAAGAAGGAGAAACCAAACATGTTGAAGTAGATGCTGACAACGCATTTGGTCCTAGAGACCCTAAAATGGTTCAATTAATTCCTATGAAAGAATTCAAAAGACAAGGTATGACTCCTTTCCCAGGTATGAAACTCCAATTTGAAGGTACAACCGGAAAAGTTTTAACCGTAAACGGTGGAAGAGTAAAAGTTGACTTAAACCACGAATTAGCAGGAAAAGATTTAATCTATGATGTTGAAGTAACTGAAATCATTGCTGATGAAGAAGACAAAATCAAAAGTATGATTGAATTACATTACGCAAGCCCTAATGTGGATATTGACAAAACTGAAATTGACATCGTTGATGGTGTTGCAAACATCAAATTAGATGAAATGGCTAAATTCGATCAAAAATCCTACATGGATGTTACTTTCGCAAGATTCAGAATCGCTAAAGACATCTGGGATAACGTTGAAGGAATTACCAAAGTTAATTTCGTCGATGAATTCGAGAAAAAAGAAGAATCTGAAGACGATGCTGAAGAAGAATAGTTCTATTCTTCTCAATTTACTTTTTTTTAATTAAATTTTCAATCCATTATTGATTGCTACAATTCCAGGAATTTTTTCTACTTTTAGTTCAAACATAGCTTCCATTCCTTCGTTTTCAAATAAAACACACTTTTTTTCTAGAACTTTGCTTGTAAGTAATGCAGCAACTGGAGGAGTTATTACAAAAATAGAGTTATTTTTATCCAGTTCTTTGATTGTTTCTTCATTCAACATTCCTTTTCCAATGTGGATTTTAACTCCATTTTCACTTAAAGTAGGGATTGTAGATTCAATTTCCACTTTGCTGCTTGTTGTTGGAGCAATTCCTGCATCACTGAATGCAGTATGCATTATTACAATTCCGTTTAAATCGAATGGAACTTTATTTTTTTTAATTAACTCAACTAATTGCGGAAGTGCAGCATCACGACCAGTATATATGGTTCCGGAAATTGTAATTTGATCTCCTATATGGAGATTTGATAAATCATCATCAGTAATTGGTGTAGTTAAATATTTCATATTTATTAATTGTATTATTTTTTTAATAAGTTTTTATTTTTTCAATTTATCACGATTTTACATAAGATATTTAAATGTTTATTAACAAAGATATAAAACATTCTAAATTAATTTATTATAGAATTATTAGGAGATTCAAAAATTGATTATTATTGATGAAAATTTGTGTAAAGGATGTCATCTCTGTTTATTCATGTGTCATGCAAATGTATATGCAATCTCTTCAGAGGTCAATAAAAAAGGTGTACAGTTGCCTTTCGTTAAATTTGAAGAAAGATGTAACAAATGTGGTACTTGTGAAGTAGCATGTCCTGACCAAGCGATTACAGTAGATTTGCCTGAAAACTGGTGGATGAAAGATGACAATAATGTTAACTTTAATCCTAGATTCACAAAAGGAAAAAGTGGGTGTTAAAAATGGCTGAAGAATTTTTTGTTCAAGGAAATGAAGCATGTGCTAAAGGTGCATTGGCTGCAGGTTGTAGGTTCTTTGCAGGGTATCCAATTACTCCATCTACAGAAATTGCAGAAACTTTATCCCGTGAATTACCAAAAGTAGGGGGTTCATTTGTTCAAATGGAAGATGAAATTGCTTCTGCTGGAGCTATTATTGGTGCTTCCTGGGGTGGAGCTAAAGCAATGACTGCAACTTCAGGTCCTGGTATATCATTAATGCAAGAAAATATCGGTTATGCATTCATGACAGAAACACCTATTGTATTTGTTAATGTTCAAAGAGGTTCACCATCTACAGCTCAACCGACTATGGCTGCACAAGCTGATATGATGCAAGCTCGTTGGGGATCACATGGGGATTACGAACCTATTGCATTATCTCCTTCAAGCGTTCAAGAATTCTTTGATTTCACAATCAAAGCATTTAACTTAGCTGAAGAATACAGAGTTCCTGTATTTGTAATGGCTGATGAAGTTATTGGTCATATGAGAGAAAAAATCACTGTTCCTGATGATATTGAAACCGTTGCTAGAAAAAGACCTGAGAAAAGTGATGATTATTTACCATTTGAACATGTTGAAAATGGAACAACTCCAATGCCGGCATTTGGTGATGGATTTAATATACACGTAACTGGTCTTACTCACGATGAAAGAGGTTATCCTGATACAAATACTCCTGAAACCCATGAAAATCTTATTAAAAGAATTTGTAATAAAATTTTAATGAACAGGGATAAAATCTGTTCTGTAAAAAGTGAAAACTGTGAAGATGCTGATGTTGTCATTGTTTCATACGGTGCTCCTGTAAGATCTGTTATTGAAGCAGTTAAAAAAACAGATAAAAAAGTTGGTTATATTAAAATCGATACTCCATGGCCATTCCCAGATGAGCAAATCAAAGAATTGACTGCAAATGCAAAAGATGTTCTTGTTGTGGAAATGAACTTGGGACAAATGTATTATGAAGTCGATCGTGTAATTAAAGATAAAAATGTTTATTTACTTGGTAAAATCGGAGGATTATTACCAACTCCTGATGAAATATTAGATGAAATTGATAAAATAGGAGGAAACTAAAATGTCTGAAGGAAAACAAAATAGATTTCTTCCGTACTTAAGAGAAGACAGATTACCACACATTTTCTGTCCAGGTTGTGGGAATGGTGCAATTATAAATGCATTCCTTGTAGCTATGGAAAAAGCAGATATGGACTTTGATAATATTGCAATGGTTTCTGGAATTGGATGTTCTTCAAGGATTCCAGGATACTTAAAATGTGATTCTTTACACACTACACACGGAAGAGCATTAAGTTTTGCAACAGGTTTAAAAACAGCTAACAAAGATTTGGATGTTGTTGTATTTACTGGTGATGGTGATGCAGCTTCTATCGGGGGTAATCATTTAATTCATGCAGCTAGAAGAAATATTAATTTAACTGTAATTTGTATCAATAATAATATTTATGGTATGACTGGTGGTCAAATCAGCCCTACATCTCCTAAAGGCAGTTTTGGAACAACTGCACCATATGGTAATCAAGACACTCCATTTAAATTAGCAGAACTCGTTGCAGCTGCAGGTGCTACATATTCTGCAAGATGGACTACTGTCCAAATGGAAAATTTAGTAACTTCCATTAAACAAGGTTTACAAAACCCTGGATTTTCATTTATTGAAGTTGCAACCCAATGTCCAACTTATTTTGGCCGTAAGAATAAACTTAAAACTCCTACTGCAATGGCAGCTGTCATGAAAGCAAATACTGTATTCAAATCTGCTGCAGATAGAATGAGATCAAAAGAGTTAGAAGGAAAAATTGTTGTTGGTGAATTTGCTAATACTCAAAGAAACGAATTTACTGAGAATATTGAGAAATTAAGTGTAGAAAAATCAGGTAATAAAACTGTTATCAATTCTGCATATGAAACAGAGTTATAGGTGGATAATATGAGAACTGAAATTAGAATTTGTGGTTTCGGAGGTCAAGGAATTATCCTTGCAGGTATTATCTTAGGTAAATCTGCAAGTCTCTTTGATAATAAAGAAGCTGTTCAAACTCAATCTTATGGTCCTGAAGCTCGTGGTGGAGCTTCAAAATGTGAAGTTGTAATTAGTGATGACACAGTTGATTATCCTAAAGTTCAAAGTCCGGATATTTTAGTTGCAATGTCCAATGAAGCATTAATCAAATATATTGTGGATTTAAAAGACAATGGAACTTTGATTGTTGATCCAGGTACAACTGATATAGAAGATGTTAAAGAATTTATTGAAGAACATAATATTAAAGTTTATGAAGCTCCTGCTACTAAAACAGCTACTGATGAGATAGGACTTAAAATTGTAGCAAATATTGTTATGGTTGGGGCTATTACAAAAATTACTGGAGTTATATCCAAAGAATCTGCTATGAAAGCAATTGAAGATAGTGTTCCTAAAGGAACTGAAAAGAAAAATATTGGTGCTTTTGAAGCAGGATATGCTCTTGCAGAATAGGTGTTATAATGAAATTTTTTGAAAATATTGCAAAACAAATTTTCCATAATGCAGGAATCCCAATTTTAGAAGGCCATGTTGCTTACTCTCCAGAAGAAGCTATGGAGCTTTCCTCTGAAATGGGTGTTCCAGTTGTTATCAAAGCACAAGTTTTAACCGGTGGAAGAGGTAAAGCTGGTGGTGTTAAATTTGCTAACAACCCTGGTGAAGCTTTTAAAGTTGCTAATGAAATTTTAGGAATGCAAATTAAAGGTGAAACTGTAAAACATTTATTAGTTGAAGAAAAAGCTGAAATCTTAAATGAGTTTTTCGTAACTGTTTCTGTAGACAGAGGTGCTAGAAGACCAGTTATTATTGCAAGTAAAGAAGGTGGGGTTGAAATTGAAAACTTAGCTAAAACAAACCCTGAAAAACTTATTAAATACTATCCAAATCCTTTAATTGAATTTTTACCTTATGAAGCACGTGAAATTGCACGTAAAATGGATGTTCCTTCTGAATTAATCTCTCCATTAGGTTCTGTAATTTGGAAATTATATAATGTATTTACAAAATACGATTGTGATACTGCTGAAATCAACCCATTAATTACCACTCCTGATGGAATTATTGCTGCTGATGCTAAATTGGTCGTTGAAAACGATTCTTTATTCAGACACCAAGATTTGGTTAAACGATTACATTATAAGAAAAAAACTGTTGATTTTGTTCAATTAGATGGTGATATCGCTGTTATTGGTAATGGTGCAGGTTTAACCTTGACTGCTATGGATATGATTAAACTTAATGGTGGGGAACCGGCAACTTTCTTGGATATTGGTGGTGGGGCTTCAGAACAAATCATTAACCAAGCTTTAAACATTGTATTGAACTATGAACCGGTTAAAGTTGTATTCTTAAATGTTTTAGGTGGTATTACCAAAGCAGATGATGTTGCTCGTGGTGTAATTAAAGCTTTAGAACAAGTTGAACGCAAAGTACCAATTGTAATCAGATTGACTGGTACAAATGAAGAAGAAGGTCAAAGACTTTTAGAGGAAGCTGGAATTCCATATGAAACTTCAATGGAAAAAGCAGCTAAAAAAGCAGTTGATCTTTGCAATGAATTAAAACAAGAAGGAAAATAATTTTCATTTCTTTTAAAATTTAAATAAAAAAAGTGAATTTGAAATGTGTAAACTATTCTAGTAATACTACGCGGCTGATTTCAGATTCATTTACTAATTCTTTACCACATGCTTCGCCTATTTTTCTAGCAAATTCTTTAACTTCATCAAATGTTGGCATGTTGTCTAAAGTCAAGCGGTCACGTGATGAACCAACGCACATATATGCTTTTACTTCTACATAATCTGGGTCTGCTTTTTTAATCAGTTCAGCATATTTTTCAGGTTGTTCCATGTTTCTTCCCTTAACACAAGTATTTCTTATACATGTACGTGAGTTAAAACTGGATAATGTTTCAAGTGATTCATTTAAATTGTCCCAAGCATTGTTTATTCTTGGTCTACATACGTCATTAAATATTTTCTCATTAGGTGCATCCAAGGAAAGATATAGTTGGTATGGATCGTTTTCTAGATTTCTTAATCTGTCTACACATTGACCGTTACTTACTACAAATGTTGTAAAATCTCTACGGTTGAATTCACCAATCAGTTCATCAATTTTAGGATAAAGTGTAGGTTCTCCTGCAAGTGATATTGCAGCATTTGTTGGATGTTTCATTTCTTCCAGTTTCTTTTTATTTGCTTTGTCATTTCCATAATAACCGCATAACAAATTATTTTGAGCTTCAATAGCACTGTCAATTATTGTTTTTGGGTCATCATATTCATTATCTTCCCATTTAGTTTGGGTGTATGTTAGATCCCTCCAGCAGAATTCACATTCTTGCTGGCAATTTGGAACTGCAGGAGATATCTGAAGGCATCTGTGGGATTTTATTCCATAGAATTTCTCTTTATAACAAACTCCTTTGTCGACTATGCTGTGACGAGTCCAATGGCAGGTTTTAACGGCAGCATGTCCGTGTTCACCTACAAATCTATATCCGCTTTTTTCTAATTTTGCAATTTGGGTTTCATTAAATGACATATTATCTTTATGTTTAGTTTTTGATTATATATACCTTTTTCACTGTAAAATAAATTTAATAATCATTGAACAAAATTGTATTATATTTTTTAAAACTATTTATATGTTTAGTAATTATATTTTTTAGCATGAGATTGTGGAATAAAAATCAAGAAAAATTATTTTTCATTAATTCGGTTAAAGTTGCATTTCCAAGTCAATTGTTTTATAAGGCTACTGACGGGAGATATTTGGCATATTGGCCAAAAGGATATCGGGGTAAAAAATCAACCTTGCAGTCAAGAAATTCTCTGATAGGTGAATTCACTGAAAATTGGGTTTGTGAATTATTTAAAAAGTTGATTGAAAATGAAAATCTGTTTTTAATTAGGCAAGCAAGAATTCCTGCATTGGGTATTACTTCACGTTCTCCAGCAGATCTTGTCATTTCAACTTCCAATAAACAAATTCTAAAGCCAAGTGAAGTGAAGGTCATTTTTGAGATTAAAATGTCAATAGTCTGGAACTGGCAATATTTTGAAGAATCTGGTAATGTTGTGGAAATTGGGGATTATAGAAATCATCAGGGAAAACCTAGTTTCACAAGATCAGATTCAATATTAAAAGCTATTGGAAAATGCATTGGGATTAGGGTTTCAAATTTCGAATCATCAAAGATTCCAATTATTGTCATTGGTAATGCTCCATTGTCCAATGGATTTTGTAAAAAAGCAGATTATCTAAAGAGAGTTGGGGTGATTCAGGGTTTTTGGTCTTTAAATCCATTTCCTTTAAATCATGGAAATACCAGAAAGACAACTCCTCATGGGGGTTATATTAGATTTAATAATACTTCTGAACTAAAACAGAGCATCAATAATTTATTTTCACAGGATTTGAATTTCTTTTCTGGTATGGAAAATCCAAAAACTTTGGGGAGATATATTGAATTGGCTAATGATGAAAATAATTATGAAAGCAAGGGATTGAAATTTTTAAAGTTAATAAGGAGGAATTGAATGAAGAGAAAAACTCAAACATCATCATTTGGTTCTGTTTTAAGGCAATCTCATGATTCAAAAAAGTTTTATAACTTAAAAATGTGTGAAAAGTTCAATAACTGTGAAACTATTAATTTTAATGAATTAAAAATTAGAAATGAGAATTTAAATAAGTTCTATTGTAAATCCAGTGAAAATATGGATGAGATTCCAGATAACAGTATTCATTTGATGATTACTTCTCCACCGTATAATGTTGGAAAGGAATATGATGATGATTTGACATTGGAGGAATATTTAAACTTGTTAAGATCTGTTTTTGGTGAAACATATAAAAAACTGGTCACAGGTGGCAGAGCGTGTATTAACATTGCAAATGTTGGAAGAAAACCATATATTCCTCTTCATGCCATGGTTATTGAAATCATGATTGACATTGGCTTTTTGATGCGTGGTGAAATTATATGGGATAAATCTACGAGTGCTGGGGGTTCTTGTGCTTGGGGAAGCTGGATGTCTGCTTCAAATCCTGTGCTTAGGGATTTTCATGAGTACATATTAATATTTTCAAAAGAATCTTATTCTAAAAATAAATCACAGGAAAAAAGAGATACTATTGGGAGAGATGAGTTTATTCAATGGACAAAAAGCATATGGACATTTTCAGCAGTCAATGCAAAGCGTATTGGTCATCCGGCACCTTTTCCAATTGAACTGCCCCATAGGCTTATAAATCTCTACACGTATGAGGGTGATGTTGTCTTGGACCCATTCTGTGGCAGTGGGACAACGTGCATTGCAGCTGCTCAGAACAAAAGAAATTATATTGGATATGATATTGAAGAAAAGTATATTCAATTATCAAGAAATAGACTTTATAATCAAAAATTTATTTAATGGTGATAATCAAATATAATTATTATTAATAGTTGTTGTGGGATATTATGGATACACCAATTGTGATATTAAATTATAAAACTTATTTAGAATCAAGCGGTATAAAAGCTTTAGAACTTGCAAACGATTTGGAAAGTGCTGCTAATGAATCTGGAATTACTATGGTTGCAGCTCCTCAGGCAGCAGATATTTACAGAGTAAGTGAGGAAACTTCACTTCCTATTTTTGCTCAGCACATTGATCCGGTAGCTCCGGGAGGACATACTGGTTCTAATTTGATTAATACATTAGTTGATGCAGGAATCAGCGGAACTTTAATTAATCATTCTGAAAACAGAATGAAATTAGCAGACATTGCTGAAGTTATAAAACTATGCAATGACTTCGAAATTGAATCATGTGTGTGCACTAATAATATTGAAACTTCAAAAGCAGTTGCTGCTTTAAATCCAGTTGCTGTTGCTGTTGAACCTCCTGAACTCATTGGAACTGGAATTCCTGTATCTCAAGCTCAGCCGGAAGTTGTTGAAGATACTGTCAAGGAAGTTAAAAAAATAAACAAAAACATTAAAGTTTTATGTGGTGCAGGTATCACTACTGGTGATGACATGAAAGCAGCTATGGATTTAGGTGCTGCTGGAGTATTGCTTGCATCAGGTATCATTAAGGCAGAAAGCCCAAAAGATGCTTTACTTGATTTGGTAAGTAAATTATAGAGTGAGAAAATGGCTGAATTTAATACAATTGATGATTTTGATATTGAAAATAAGACTGTTCTTGTAAGAGTTGATATTAATTCTCCTGTAGATCCAGGTTCTGGAATTATTTTGGATGATACTAGAT
This sequence comes from Methanobrevibacter sp., assembly GCA_022775905.1. Classification (NCBI taxonomy): domain Archaea; kingdom Methanobacteriati; phylum Methanobacteriota; class Methanobacteria; order Methanobacteriales; family Methanobacteriaceae; genus Methanobrevibacter; species Methanobrevibacter sp. Next base: position 54,351 of record JALFJX010000009.1, on the reverse strand, counting down.
TGAAATTGCATGCTCAGACTATCAAGGAATTGTCTAAAAGAGGAGCCAAAGTAGTGCTTCTTGCACACCAAAGCCGTCCGGGCAAAAAGGATTTCACAACTTTGTCCCAACATGCTGATGCTTTATCAGATATTTTAAACTTAAGGGTTAAATATATTGATTCATTATTTTCAAGTACTGCAAAGGAAGCTATTCGTGATTTGAAGCCTCATGAAATTCTTTTGCTTGAAAATGCACGTTTCTTTTCTGAAGAATCACTTTCAAGAACACCTGAAGAACAATCAAAAACATTGCTTGTGAGACATTTATCTCCTTTGATTGATTATTTTGTAAATGATGCATTTGCAGCAGCTCATAGATCTCAGGCATCATTAGTTGGTTTTACTGTTAACACTCCTTCTGCTGCAGGTAGAGTGATGGAAAAAGAACTAACTGTAATTCAGGATGCATTGGATAATGTGCAGCATCCTTGCGTATTCTTGCTTGGTGGAATGAAACCTGATGATTCTATTGATGTGATGGAAAATGTATTAAGCAATGGAACTGCAGATGCTATTTTGACAACAGGTATTGTTGGAAATATTGTTTTATGGGCATCTGGTGCAGATATTGGTCAAGTTAATAGGGATTTCATTGTAAGTCGAGGTTATGAGGATATGGTTGAAAAATCTAGGGAGTTAATCGAAAGGTTTGGGGATAAAGTAAAATATCCTATTGATGCAGCTTGTGAAATAGATGGTGAAAGATTAGATATTGACATTGACAAACTCCCAAATGAAGCTATTTTTGACATTGGTGTAAAAACAATTGATTTGTATGCAAAAGAAATAAGGGATGCTAAAACAATATTTGCTAACGGTCCTGCCGGTGTATTTGAAAACCCTAATTTTGCAATGGGTACAGAAGATTTGATTAATGCTATTGCAAACTCTGATGGTTTTTCAATTATTGGTGGAGGACATATTGCCGCAGCTACTGCTGGACTTGGCTGTGAAGATCAAATGAGTCATGTAAGTAGTGGTGGTGGAGCTTGTATCAGTATGTTGGCCGGTAAAAAACTTGCTGCTGTTGAAGCCTTAAAAAACAGTAAAAAATAATCTTTTACTTTTTTATTTTTTTTATTAATTAATATTTTTGTTCGTTAATATACAAACATTTATATGATATATCATATTTAGATAATTGTAATGGAAAGTTTATAGGAGATATAAAATGACTGAAAAACAGATGATGCCTGTTGTTTTTGTAGGGCATGGTTCACCAACCAATGCAATAGGTGACAATATATACATTCCTCAAGGGAGAAAAATGGGAGAATACTTAGGAAAACCTGAAGTAATAATAGCCATATCATCTCATTGGTATTGTGAAAAGTTGTTTGTAAGAACTGCTGATGTTAATAAACAGATTAATGATATGTATGGATTTCCTGATGAACTATATCAGGTGCATTATGAACCTGAAGGTCATCCTCAATATGCTGAAAAGGCATTGAAGTTGCTTGGGATGATGCTGAGGTAAATAATGATTGGGGCATTGACCATGGCGTTTGGTCAGTTTTATCAAATATGTATCCTGATGCAGATGTTCCTGTTGTAATGGTAAGTGTCAATAGAAACTTAACACCTCTTGAACAATTTGAAATTGGAAAAAGATTGGAGCCATTGAGGGGAGACGGTGCTTTAATCATTGGAAGTGGAAATATTGTTCATAATTTGGGAATGGTTGACTGGAGAATGGATGATGGCTATGATTGGGCTTATAAATTTGACAGCGATATTAAAAGTACTATTTTAAAAGGAGATTTCGAAAAAATAGTTAATTATAATGACTTGGAATTCAGTGAACTTGCAATACCAACTCCAGACCATTTCTATCCTCTTTTAAATATTTTGGGCGCTGTATCAAAAGAAGAGGATGTAAAAATATTTAATAATGTTTGTGAATTGGGATCAATGTCTATGACATCATATATTTTTGAAAAATAAAAAATTAGTTATTAAAAATATTTAATAACTCTTCTGATGCTTTTTTGGGATCATCAGCACTCATTATTGCACTTACGACAGACAATCCTGCAATTCCAGTATCTGTTAGTTCAGATGCATTATCATTATTAATTCCACCAATCGCAACTACTGGTATGTCAATTGATTCAACAATTTCTTTTAAGTTTTGTTTTGTAATTGAAGGTGCGTCATCTTTGGTTGCAGTTGGGAATACTGCTCCAGTTCCAATGTAGTCTGCACCATCTTTTTGTGCTTTTTTTGCTTCGGTTATTGTTGCAGCTGAGACGCCTAAAATTTTATCTGTCCCGATTAGTTTTCTTGTAACTTCACAGGGCATGTCACTTTGACCAACATGCACGCCGTCTGCATCTATGGCTAATGCTATATCAACTCTATCATTGATTATTAAAGGTACATTGTATTTTGTTGTAATTTCCTTAACTTTCAAAGCTAAATTATAGAAATCTAATGTTTCAGCAGTTTTTTCTCTAATTTGAACTACACTAACTCCACCTTTTATGGCTTCTTCTATGGTTTTCAGGAATTTTTCAACATCATCACTTTTGTCGGTTACAAGATAAAGGGATAAATCAATAGTTTTCATAATATCATAATGTTTGATTCGTTAATTAAAGTTTCGCTGTTTGTTTTATATAAGTAATCAATTAGGTATGTTCTGAATGATCCAGTACCTTCATTTCTTTCATCAACTTTTGCTCTTGCTTTTTCACCAGCAAGGTTCATTGCTAAAATTGCAATAAGAGTTCCTTCTAATGGATTTGATCCTCCAATACAACTTCCAACAATTGAAGATAACATACAGCCACTTCCTGTAATTAATGGCATCATATCATCTCCGTTATTAATAGCAATTGTTGTTTTTCCATCGGTTAATATATCAATAGGTCCACTTGCTAGGATTACAGTGTCTAATTTTGAAGCCAGTGTGGATATTAATTCACCATTAGCTTTTAGATTTTCTTTGGTTATGATATCATCAGCATTTACATCAACGCCTTTTGCTGCGTTACTCTCATCTAAAACTCCAGATAATTTTGCAATTGCTTTGATTTCACTTATGTTTCCTCTAATTGCAGTAATGTTATGGTTTTCAATCAGTTCCATAGTTGTTTTATTTCTAAGTTCTGTTACTCCAACTCCTACTGGATCTAATATGATTGGGGTGTTAGTTTCATCAGCAGTTTTGCAACTAATTTTCATTGCTTCAATTTGGTTTTTGCTTAATTTTCCGATATTTATTACTAAAACATCAGCTATTGTAACAACTTCTTCAAGTTCTTCTGCATCTTCTGCCATAAATGGTGATCCTCCTATAGCGAGAATTGCATTTGCACAGTCATTAATTGTAACTGAATTGGTGATACAATGAGTTAGAGCATTTTTTTCTTTAATTTTTGTTAAATTTCCTTTTATATTATTAAATAATTCAGTCTCTTTATTTGTCATGATTATTAATTATAATTTTTTATTATTTATAATTTTACTTGATTTAATTTGAATTATAGTAAACTATTTAAGTGACTTTTAACATAATTAATTTTGTTATACAATATTAAAACTGTGCCTCGGTGGCTCAGTCTGGTAGAGCGCGAGACTTGTAATCTCGTGGTCGCGGGTTCAATTCCCGTCCGGGGCTTTTAATTTTGTATTCATGTAGTAATTTTTTCATAATTATGAATAATTATAGAAACATTTATATACTACATCGTATAAACTTATAATTAGTATGTTATCTGCATACATTATTATGTGTGTGGGTCCGTAGGGTAGCTTGGTCGATCCTTTGGGCTTTGGGAGCCTGAGACTCCGGTTCAAATCCGGGCGGACCCATTTACCCGCCTTAGCTCAATTTGGCAGAGCGTTGGACTGTAGATCCAAATGTTGCTGGTTCAAGTCCGGCAGGCGGGATTTTCAGTTAATTGTTTGAAATCATATTTAAAAATTTGGAAAAAAATATGTTTTTCCGAAACATTTATATATGATAAGAAACATAATAATTGAATAGTGTATTGTTATACTGTTTGAGGTTCTATGCCCTGGTGGTGTAGGGGCTATCATGTGGGCCTGTCGAGCCCGCGACTCGGGTTCAAATCCCGGCCAGGGCGCTTCGAAACTTAAATAGTGTTAACATATCTCATAGGCCTGTAGCTCAGTCTGGCAGAGCGCTTGGCTTTTAACCAAGCGGCCGCGGGTTCAATTCCCGTCAGGCCTGTTTCTAATTTTATATTTTAACTTTTCTATTTGGAGGAAATTATTTTGAAAAGTGAAACTAAATTTAATATTCAAAAACACATGCTTGTACCAAAGCATGAAATCATGACTGAAGAAGAAATTTCAAGCGAATTTAGTGATGTGGATTATGATTTTAAGAATCTTCCTAAAATTAAAGTATATGACCCTGTTGTTTTAGCTATTGGTGCAAGAAAAGGCGATATTTTAAGAATAACTCGTGAAAGTCAAACTGCGGGTGTTTTTGTTACTTATAGGATTGTTGAAGAGTAATATAAATTTAGAATTAGTGAAGTTTATATATTAATTTCTATATTTTTTTTGTTTTTTTTGGAAATTCATTATAATAAATTTGAACTTAGTTTGAGAGGAATTATCTTAGAAAAGATAGTTAGGAGTAAATTAAGAATAATGATTAAATGATTTAGTTATTAGGATTTTCCTTTATTTATTATTTTTATTTAGTTAATTATTTTTATTGCGTTTATGTAATTGGAGGATGTTCATGACAGTGAATAATTGGAAATTAGTTGATGCATTTTTCGATAAATATGATTTAGTCGACCATCATATAAAATCCTACAATGATTTTGTAAATAATAGGATTCAAAATATTATTGATATTACTGAACCTATTTCATTAGATGATGGTAAATATACTTTAAAAACTGGTAAAATACGTATTGAAAAACCATCTAACAAAGAAGCAGATGGTTCTAGAAGTATTATTGACCCTACTGAAGCTAGACTTAGGAATTTAAATTATTCTGCAGATATGTATCTTGAAATGGCATTAAATGAAGAAGGAGAAGATAATAAGTTAGAAGAAGTATATATTGGTGAATTGCCAGTTATGCTTAAATCTGATATTTGTCATCTTAATGGTCTTAGTGATGAAGAATTAATTGAAAAACACGAAGACCCTCAAGATTTAGGAGGATACTTCATTGTAAACGGTTCTGAAAGAGCTGTTGTTACTATGGAAGAGATTGCACCGAATAAAATTATTCTTGAACGTATAGGTGAAGTTGAAGAAAGACATGCTAAAGCTGTTGTAACTTCAATTAAAAGTGGTTTTAGGGCTAGAATTACTTTAGAATATAAAAAACCACGTAAAAATAAAGCATTTTTAAGAATTTCTTTCCCATATCTTCCTGGAGAAGTTCCATTAGTTGTATTATTAAGAGCTCTTGGATTATCTACTGATCAAGAGATTATTACTGCTATTTCTGATGATAATAATTTCCAGATGATGATTGCAGATGATATTCAAGTTTCTTCTGAAGAATTAGATAAATTCATAGATCAGTCTGTAATTAAAAATGGTACTGAAGAAGAAAGAAGACAACATTTACAAGATGCTGCTATTAAATACATTGGTAATAGAGTAGCTAAAAACATGCCTAAAGATTATCGTTATAAACGTGCTAAGGATGTTATCAACCGTTATTTATTACCTCATATGGGTATTGAAGAAGAAAGATGTTATGATAAAGCAATCTATCTTGCTGAAATGACTGAAATGTTATTGGAAGTTATTGAAGAAAAAAGAGATCCTCACGATAAGGACCACTACACTAACAAAAGGCTTAGAGTATCCGGTGACTTAATGGAAGATTTATTCAGAGTTGCTTTTACTAATTTAACAAGAGATATGAGTTATCAACTTGAAAGAAGTCTTTCTCGTGGTAAAGAACTTTCAATCAAACAAGCAGTTCGTAGTGATGTTCTAACTGAAAACATTAAACATGCAATTGCTACTGGAAACTGGGTTGGTGGAAGAGCTGGTGTAAGTCAGCTTTTAGATAGAACAAGTTATATGGGAACCCTTTCTCACTTAAGACGTGTTGTATCTCCGTTAACTAGAAGTCAACCTCACTTTGAAGCAAGAGATTTGCACCCAACTCAATTTGGTAAAATCTGTCCAAATGAGACTCCTGAGGGACCTAACTGTGGTTTGGTAAAGAACTTAGCTTTATTGTGTAATATTTCTGAAGGTTCTGACGAACAAGAGATTATTGATGTTATTGAACAAATGGATGTTGAATTGATTTAAGGAGGTGGAATGTTGTCTGAAGATTATAAAAAACCTGAAACTGAAGAAAAAAAGGCATTTTATTATTTTGGTTTTGAAAGATTAGCTACTTTTGATGAAGTTAATAATGTTATTGCTCAATTAAAAGAAAAATTCGCTGATGATGAAGAAGCATTGGAAAAAATTAATAATCATGCTCAATTCATTGAATCTTACTTTGATAATGATGAATTAAAAGCTGATGATAGTTTAAATGTTCCATTCAAAAAAGATAAACGTAGAGCTAAATGGGAATCCTACAAAAAAGATTTCCCTGAATTTGAATTAGCTGAGGAAGTAGTTTCTGAAGATGTAACTGAACCAGTTGAAGAAGTTGTTGAGATGGAATTTGAGGTTGAAGAACCTATTGATGAAACTATCGAAGAAGTTGTTGTGATAGAATCTGAGGTTGAAGAACCTATTGAAGAAGTTGTTGAAGAAATTAAACCTACTAATGAACAACCTCCTGTATTCAACAAGAAACATCCTAACACTAAAATTTATATCAACGGTGAACTTTTAGGTTACTGTGAAGATCCTATTACTTTCACTCAGGAAATGAGAGAAAAAAGAAGAAATGGTATAATTTCTCATGAGATGAACATTACTTACTATGAAGATAATGATGAGATTTATATATTCAACGATCCTGGTAGGGCAAGAAGACCTTTAATCATTGTCAAAGAGGGAGTTCCTCTCTTAAAAGAAGAACACATGAATAAAATAGCTAATGGTAAATTATCTTGGGATGATTTAATTAGTGAAGGTCTCATTGAATACTTAGATGCTGAAGAGGAAGAAAATGCCTACATTGCAATGAATTTGGCTGATTTAAGTGAAGATCATACTCATTTAGAAATCGACCCTGCTACTATGTTAGGTATTTGTGCTGGAATTATTCCATTCTCTGATCATAATTCCTCTCCAAGGAACACAATGGAAGCAGGTATGACAAAACAAGCTTTAGGATTATATGTATCTAACTATGCATTACGTACTGATACTAGGGCTCACTTATTGCATCATCCTCAAACTCCAATCGTTAAAACACGTATTATTGATTCAACCAATTATGACTTAAGACCATCCGGTCAAAACTTTGTTGTAGCATTAATGTCTTACGAAGGATATAACATGGAAGACGCAATGGTTATCAACAAAGGTGCTTTAGAAAGAGGTCTTGCAAGATCTTCATTCTTCAGAGCATATGATACTTCTGAAAAGAAATATGCTGGTGGTCAAAGGGATAAATTTGAAGTGCCTGATAAAAACATCAAAGGTTACAGATCAGATGAAGCTTACAGAAACTTAGATGATGATGGTGTTGTAAACCCAGAATCTGTAGTAAAATCAGGTGATGTGTTAATTGGTAAAACTTCACCTCCAAGATTCTTAGAGGAAGGACTTGGTACAAGAGTTACTGAAAGAAGAAGAGAAACTTCTGTTACTGTCAGACATGGTGAAAAAGGTATTGTTGATGCAGTTCTCTTATCCGAAACTGTTGAAGGTTCCAAATTAGCTAAAATTAGAGTAAGGGACACAAGACAACCTGAATTTGGGGATAAATTCGCATCAAGACACGGTCAGAAAGGGGTTATTGGTTTAATATTATCTCCAGAAGATATTCCCTTCACTGAATTTGGTGTAGTGCCAGATTTAATAGTTAACCCTCACGCGATTCCATCCAGGATGTCTATTGGACAGGTGCTTGAGATGGTTGCAGGTAAAGCTGGATGTCTTGAAGGTGAAAGAGTTGACGCAACTCCGTTCAACCAAACTCTTGAAGATGAAATTCAACAATTACTCCTTGATAATGGATTTGAATCTGCAGGTTGTGAATCATTATACAGCGGAGTAACTGGTGAAAGATTAGATGCAGAAATTTTCGTTGGTGTTGCATATTACCAAAAATTACACCACATGACTACTGATAAAGTCTATGCTCGTTCCAGAGGACCTGTACAAGTTCTCACACGTCAACCTACTGAAGGTAGAGCACGTGAAGGTGGTTTAAGATTTGGAGAAATGGAAAGAGATTGTCTTATTGCACACGGTGCAGCATTAACATTAAAAGAAAGATTACTCGATGAATCTGACAAATATACAGCAGTTGTATGTGAAAACTGTGGTATGTTAGCAGTAGAAGATAACAATCATAAAACCTACTGCCCAATCTGTGGAGATGTAGAAACATATCCAGTTGAAATCTCATATGCATTCAAATTATTATTAGATGAACTTAAGAGTTTATGTATTTTCCCTAAATTGATTTTAGGAGACAAAGCATAAAATTATTAAAGGAGTTAATACATGACAGCATTTATTAAAAAAATTGAAAGAATTAATTTTGGTTTAATGTCTCCTGATGATATTCGTAAGATGTCTGTTGTTAGGGTAGAATATCCTGATACCTATGGTGATGACGGATTCCCTATTGATAAAGGTTTAATGGATCCTCAGTTAGGAGTTATTGATCCTAGTTTAAAATGTAAAACCTGTGGTTCTAAAGGTGGAGTTTGTCAAGGTCACTTCGGTCGTATTGAATTAGCAAGACCGGTTATTCACGTTGGTTTTGGGGATGTTATTCATAAACTTTTAAAATCTACTTGTAATGAGTGTGGACGTGTTCTTTTAGATGATGATGAAATTAAAAAATACACTCATGACATTTTAGAACTTAAAGCTCAAAATGAAAGTATCTCTGATATTCTTAAAGAGATTTATGATAAGGCTAAAAAGGATGAATGCCCTCACTGTGCAGCTATCCAAGATAAAATTATTCTTGATAAACCAGTTTCAATCGTTCAACGTATTGATCCTCTTTTAGAATTCCAAAAAGTATTCAATGAAGCTAAACCTTCTGATAGTATTACTATTGCAGATATTGGTCCATTAGCTGAAGAAATTGTTGGATATACTTCAGAAGAATATGAGGAACCAGTTACAAAACAAGTCACTGATGAAGAAACTGGTGAAACTGAAACTGTAGAAGAAGTTGAAACAAAAACTAAAGTTGTAATCCTTCAAGATGTAATTGAATCAAACTTCCAGAACAAATTATTAATCAACAGTAATTTATTAACCCGTTTATGTGAGAAATTGAATGATGTTGATACTGTAATTGACATTGTTAAATCTCGTTTGACTACTGCTGATGATATTGATGAGACTTATGAAGTAAATAACACTCGTTTAAAACAAATCTTCAAGGACATTATATCTCTTAATAATTTGACTGAGGATTATAAGTTAACTGCTTCTGAAGTTCGTGAAAGGCTTGAAAGAATTTCTGATGATGATTCTTTTGTTTTAGGTGTTAATCCTGAAGTTGCAAGACCAGAATGGTTAGTTTTAACTACTCTTCCTGTTCCTCCTGTAACTGTAAGGCCTTCAATTATTCTTGATACTGGTGAAAGGTCTGAGGATGACTTAACTCACAAACTTGTTGATATTTTACGTATTAATCAACGTTTACTTGAAAACATGGAAGCTGGTGCTCCACAATTAATCGTTGAAGATTTATGGGAATTATTACAATATCACGTAACTACTTACTTTGATAATGAAGCTAGTGGAGTTCCACCTGCAAGACACAGATCCGGAAGACCACTCAAAACCTTAACACAAAGGTTAAAAGGTAAAGAAGGTAGGTTCAGATCCAACCTTTCAGGTAAAAGGGTTAACTTCTCAGCTCGTACTGTAATTTCACCTGATCCAAACATCAGTATTAACGAAGTCGGTGTTCCTGAAATGATTGCAAAAGAGGTAACTGTACCTGTTTATGTAAATGAATGGAACCTTGATGAAATGAGAAATTGCATTGAAAATGGTCCTGATGTTCATCCTGGTGCAAATTATGTAATCATGAAGGATGGAAGAAAAAGAAGAGTAACTGATGAATCTAAAGAGTACATTCTTGAAACATTAGAACCAGGTATTATTGTTGAAAGACATCTTAAAGATGGGGATATGGTTTTATTCAATCGTCAACCTTCTCTTCACAGAATGAGTATGATGGCACATGAAGTAAGAGTATTACCATATAAAACTTTCAGGTTAAACTTGTGTGTATGTCCTCCTTACAACGCAGATTTCGATGGGGACGAAATGAACATGCATGTTTTCCAGACTGATGAGTCTCGTGCTGAGGCAAAATCATTAATGCGTGTACAAGAACACATTTTATCTCCAAGGTTTGGAGGACCAATTATTGGTGCAATTCACGATCATATTAGTGGTGCTTACCTCTTAACTCGTGATGGTGTTGAATTTACTGAAGAACAAGCATTGCAAATTATCAGAAAATCTCACCTTGAATTACCAGAATTCAAAAAAGGTCAATGGGTTTTAAAAACTACTCTTGATTTAAAACCTGACTCTGAAATTCCAATTGATGTTGAAGAGTCTTATATTTACAAAGATAAAGGTGAGAATTGGACTGGTAAAGAGTTATTCTCTTTATTATTACCTAATGACTTAAACTTATCTTACAGTGCTGAAATTTCCAAATGTCCTGTAGTTTACCCACCTGAAGATGCAGAAGTAGTAATTAAAAACGGAATTCTCACACAAGGTGCAATAGATGAAAGTGCATATGGTTCTTTCTCAGGTAAAATCTTAGATAAGATTGTTAAAGAATATGGTCCTGGAAGAGCTAAAGAGTTCTTAGATAGGTCTACTGACCTTGCTATCTGTGGAATCATGAAAACCGGTATTACTACCAGTTTAAACGATGAAGAAATTCCTCGTGAAGCTCAAGATCGTATTAACGAGCACTTGGAAAATAAGATGGCAGAAGTAGATAAACTTGTTGAAGCTTATGAAGATGGTTATCTTGAAGCTTTACCTGGTAGAAGTCTTGAAGAGACTTTAGAGATGAAAATCATGCAAGTACTTGGTGAAGCAAGGGATATGTCTGGTCAAATTGCAGAACATTATCTTAACATGGGTAAACAATCTCTCGATGATCCTTATGACCATGTAATGGCAGTTGAAAACCACTCTGTAGTAATGGCACGTACTGGTGCAAGGGCATCCATGTTGAACCTTACTCAGATTACTGCTTGTGTAGGACAACAAGCAGTTAGGGGTGGACGTATCGAAAGAGGATACATTAAAAGAACTTTACCTCACTTCAAGAAAGGTGAGTTAGGGGCAAAAGCGAAAGGATTTGTTCACTCAAGTTATAAATCTGGACTTGACCCAATTGAATTCTTCTTCCACGCAATGGGTGGTAGAGAAGGTCTTGTAGATACTGCGATTCGTACCGCACAATCCGGTTACATGCAAAGAAGACTTGTAAACGCTTTACAAGATTTACAAGTAAAATCCACAGGACTTGTTACTGATAACCAAGGAAACGTTATCCAAACCATGTTCGGTGAAGATGGTGTAGATCCAGCTAAATCTGACTTCGGTAAACCTGCTGATTTAAATAAACTTATTAGCGAAATTAGGATGATGGATTCTTCTTCAGAGAAAGATGCTGATGAAATTGAAATGGAAGGTAAATAGGTGTAACTATGGATGAAATTATAACTAAAGTTATTGATATGATTGATGAAATTAATGAGACTGAAAATCTCGGCATTGATTTTGCAGATAGTTATATCGAAGATTTAGCTGAACATTATATCAGTAAAAATTTGACTGATGATGAATTACGTAAACTCATTATTAAGCTCAAACAGGCCTATGACCGAGCTCATGTTGAAGCTGGAGAGGCTGTTGGAACAGTAGCTGCACAATCTGTAGGTGAACCTGGTACTCAGATGACTATGCGTACTTTTCACTATGCAGGGGTAACTGAGTTAAACGTAACATTAGGTCTTCCGAGACTTATTGAAATTGTGGATGCTAGAGAAAAAATCAAAACTCCAACTATGGATATTTATTTCACTGAAGATAAACGTGATGATGAAGAATTTGTTAGAACTTTAGCTAATAAAATTGGTAAAAGTACTATTAACGATATTCTTTCAGATTTCAATTTAAATTATGGAACCATGGAAGTTGAAGCTGTTTTAGATAATAAGAAAATTGCAGAAAAAAGACTCGACAGAGAAGAAATTGATGCAAAAATCTTAAAAGCATTTAAAAAAGCTACAATTAATGGTGACAATATTGTTTTATCAAGCACTAAAACCGATTCAGATTTCATTATTAGGGAACTTCGTCTTTTAGCAGACAAATTCCGTGATTTACAAATCAGTGGTATTAAAAATATTGGAAGAGTCATTATCCGTCGTGATGAAGAATGGATTATTCACACTGAAGGATCCAACCTTAAAAAGGTTCTCAGTATGGAAGGTATTGACCAAGTTAGAACTACCACCAACAATATTCACGAAATCGGTCAAGTTTTGGGTATTGAAGCAGCTCGTAGATCAATTATCAACGAAGCTCAAAAAACTCTCTCAGAACAAGGTCTTAGTGTTGATGTAAGACACATTATGTTAGTTGCAGATATTATGACTTCCGAAGGTGTTGTTAAATCTATTGGAAGACATGGTATTAGTGGTGAAAAATCAAGTGTTTTAGCTCGTGCAGCTTTTGAAGAAACTGGTAAACATTTACTCCACGCAAGTATTCGTGGTGAAGTAGATGATTTAACAGGTATCATCGAAAATATTATTATTGGACAACCAATACCTCTTGGTACCGGTTCTATCGGTGTCAAAATGGATTATAAAAATGAATAGGAGGCTAGATGATGGACGTAGATAGAGGAATCAGAGTAGCTGTCGATACTGGTGATGTAACTTTAGGCTCTGAAAAATCAATTCAATCTTTAAAATTAGGAAAAGGCCAACTCGTTGTTGTTGCTGCTAACGCTCCTAAAGAAATTATTGAAGATGTTGAATATTATGCAAATCTTTCCGAAATCCCATCTATTGTATATGATGGAACTAGTGTAGATTTAGGGTCTGTTTGTGGTAAACCTTTCACAGTTGCTACATTAATCGTTAACGATCCAGGAGATTCTACAATATTAGACGATTTGAGGTAGATTTAAGTGTCTATTAAACTTAGTGCAAATGAAATTAGATTCATAGCTCTTTTCGAAAGCATGACTGGAGCAATGGTTAAAGATTGCATTATCGATGATGAACATGGAAAAGTCACTTTCATTGTCAAAAATGGTGACATGGGACTTGCTATCGGTAAAGGTGGAAGTTCTGTTTCTAAAGTTCAAAGAGCAGTAGATAAAAGTGTTGAAATTATCGAATTAGATGATGATCCAATACAATTTATCAAAAATGTTTTATCCCCTGCAAAGTTACAGTCTGTTAAAATAAGTCAAAAACAGTCAGGTGAAAAAATAGCTATTGTCACAGCAGACAATACCAACAAACGTATTGCTATCGGTAAAAACGGAATTAATATCGAAAGAGCTAAATTATTAGCTAATAGACAACATGATATTGATAATATTATTTTAAAATAGCTTTCGAGCTATTTTATTTTAATTTATTTTTTTTAAAAATTACTTTTTTTTATTTATTAATATATTGAATACATACCTTTATAAAGGTTAAACTATATAAATTATCATAAGATATCTGTACTGGTTATAACTTGACTACGTGTGCTTTTTGTCAAGGTTTTTAATATTATTTCAAGATATCTTCTTAGGTAAACTTGTTTTATCTATTATATTATTATTACTGATTTATATCTTAGAATTTAGATTGTACTATAAGATTATAGTATAAATCGCAGCGGTGGATTCTTTGATATGTTTTTAAGATAAAAAAATTCGAGGAAAAATTATGCCAGGACTTTTTGCTGCAAAAAAACTTAAAAAAAATAGACAAAATTTTAAGTGGAAAGATGTAGATTACAAAAGAAGAGCTTTAAGATTAGATGTTAAAGCAGATCCTCTCGAAGGAGCTCCTCAAGCTAGAGGTATTGTAATCGAGAAAGTAGGGATAGAAGCAAAACAACCTAACTCTGCTATTCGTAAATGTGTACGTGTTCAATTAATTAAAAACGGTAAACAATTAACCGCTTTCGCACCAGGTGATGGCGCTATTGGATTTATCGATGAGCACGATGAAGTAATGATTGAAGGAATCGGTGGACCATCTGGAAGATCCATGGGGGATATTCCGGGAGTTCGTTGGAAAGTTTCCAAAGTTAATAACGTAGCTTTATCAGAAATGGTAAGTGGGAAAATCGAAAAACCTGTAAGATAAGGTGGTTATATTTATGAGTAAATTATTCGATAAATGGGATCTCGATGAAGTAAAAGTAGATGACTTAGGTTTAGTAAAATACATCTGCTTAGATGAAACCTTAGTTCCACATACTTCTGGTAGACATGTAAAAAGACAATTCGCAAAATCTAAAGTATCCATTGTTGAAAGGTTAATGAACAAAATCATGAGAACCCATCTCAACTCTGGTAAAAAGAATAAAGCTTACAATATTGTTAAAGATGCTTTAGAAATTATCAACAGAAGAACTAAAAAGAACCCTGTTCAAGTTTTAGTTAAAGCAGTTGAAAACACTGCACCTCGTGAAGAAACTACCCGTATTAAATACGGTGGTATTGGATACCAAGTTGCTGTAGATATTTCTCCACAAAGAAGAGTTGACCTTTCATTAGGTTTCTTAACTAGAGGTACTTTACAATCTTCATTCAAAAACAGAAAATCTGTTGCTGAATGTTTAGCTGATGAATTAATTCTTGCATCCGAAGAAGATTCAAGAAGCTTTGCTTTAAGAAAAGCTGAAGAGAAAGAAAGAGTTGCTAAAGCAGCACACTAATTTATATTAATGTTTTTTAGGTGGTTATTTTGAGTAGAAGAGACAAAATGATTGCAAAAATCAAAGAATTAATGTACAAACCAGATCAAATCAGAAACATTGGTATCTGTGCTCACATCGATCACGGTAAAACCACTTTATCTGATAACTTACTTGCAGGTGCAGGAATGATTTCCGAAGAACTTGCTGGTGACCAAAGATTCTTAGATTTTGACGAACAAGAACAAGCACGTGGTATTACTATCGATGCAGCTAACGTATCTATGGTACACAATTACAAAGATGGTGAATACTTAATCAACTTAATTGATACTCCTGGACACGTTGACTTCGGTGGAGACGTAACTCGTGCTATGAGAGCTGTAGATGGTGCAGTAGTTGTAGTTTGTGCTGTAGAAGGTATCATGCCTCAAACTGAAACTGTATTCAGACAAGCATTAAAAGAAAACGTAAAACCAGTTTTATTCATTAACAAAGTTGACAGATTAATCAACGAGTTAAAATTAGAACCAGAAGAATTACAAAAAAGATTCATTAACATCTACATGGAAGCTAACAAATTAATCAAAAACATGGCTCCTGAAGATAAAAAAGAAGAATGGTCTTTAGATTTCACTGATGGTAGTGTAGCATTCGGTTCAGCATACCACAATTGGGCTATTAATGTACCAACTATGCAAGAAACTGGAGTTAACTTCAATGATATCATCCAATTCTGTAACGATGATAAACAAAAAGAGTTAGCACATAAAGTACCTTTATCTGATGTATTATTAGGTATGGTAGTTGAACACTTACCTTCCCCTAAAGAAGCACAAGTTTACAGAGTACCTAACATATGGGATGGTGACATCGAATCTCCTGCTGGAGAAGGTATGATTACCACTTCACCTGACGGACCTTTAGCTGTAATGGTTACCAATGTATCTGTTGATAAACACGCTGGTGAAATTGCAACTGGTAGGGTTTACGGAGGAACTATCGAAAAAGGTACTGAAGTATATCTCGTTGGTTCTCACGGTAAATCCAGAGTTCAACAAGTAGGTGTCTACTTCGGACCTGAAAGAGTTAACACTGACAAAGTCCCTGCTGGTAACATTGTATACGTTGCTGGTGCAAAAGGAGCTATTGCTGGTGAAACCTTATGTGATCCTGAACACAAAATTGTTGAGTTCGAAGGATTAGAACACATCTCTGAACCTGTAGTTACTGTTGCTGTAGAAGCTAAAAACACTAAAGATTTACCAAAATTAATTGAAGTATTAAGACAAGTAGGTAAAGAAGACCCTACCGTTAAAATTAACATTAACGAAGAAACTGGTGAACACTTAGTATCTGGTATGGGAGAACTTCACTTAGAAGTTATCGGTTACAGAATCGGAGAAAAAGGTGTAGATATCACTACTTCCGAACCTATTGTTGTATACAGAGAAACTGTAAGACAATTATCTCCACAAGTTGAAGGTAAATCACCTAACAAACACAATAGATTCTACCTTACTGTTGAACCTATTGAACCTGAATTATATGCCGCTATCCAAAATGGTGACATTAAAGAAGGTAAAGTTAAAGGTAAAGAATCTGCTAACGACTTCATGGAACATGGTTTAGAAAAAGAAGAAGCTAGAAGAGTATGGGCTGTTCACAACAGAAGTATCTTCCTTAACATGACTCGTGGTATTCAATACTTAGATGAAGTTAAAGAACTTTTAATTGAAGGATTTGAATCTGCATTAGAAAACGGTCCTTTAGGTGAAGAAATTGCAATGGGATTAAAATTCAAACTCCACGATGCAAAACTTCACGAAGATGCAGTTCACAGAGGACCTGCTCAAGTATTACCTGCTATCAGAAATGCAGTTTTAGGTTCTATGATGCTTGCTGAACCAGCATTACTCGAACCAATGCAAAAAGTAGTTATTGACACTCCTAATGATTACATGGGTTCCTGTACTCGTGAAATCCAAAACAGAAGAGGTCAAATTGTAAACATGGGTCAAGAAACTGGAGATATGGCAAGAATTGAATCTAAAGTGCCTGTAGCTGAAATGTTTGGTTTCGCTGGAGACATCAGATCTGCTGCTGAAGGTAGATGTTTATGGTCTACTGAAATTGCAGGATTTGAACCACTCCCACGTGAGATGCAACATAATATTGTTAAAGAAATCAGACAAAGAAAAGGCTTATCCGCAGATCCATTCCCTGCAAGCCACTACTTAGGAGACTTATAAAAATATAAAATTTTTATTTTTATATTTTTTTTATTAAAATTTATAAAAAAACATTATCTATTTATATGTTAAAATATAAAAATACATTTAAGCTATCATTTAAGCTTATAGATATTGTTTGTTAATATATTACAAAGAGGTTATTATAATGGCAAAAGATAAAGAACATCTTAACTTAGCATTTATTGGACACGTTGACCACGGAAAATCCACTTTAGTTGGACACTTATTATTAAAAGCTGGTGCAATCGCTGAACAACAATTAGACGACGGAGAAAACAAATTCAGATTTGTTATGGACAAATTAGGAGAAGAAAGAGAAAGAGGAGTAACTATCGATTTAGCTCACCAAAAATTCTCCACCAAAAAATACGACTACACTGTAGTAGATTGTCCTGGACACAGAGACTTCGTTAAAAACATGATCACTGGTGCTTCCCAAGCAGACGCTGGTGTTTTAGTAGTTGCAGCAGACGACGGCGTAATGCCTCAAACTAAAGAACACGTTTTCTTATCCAGAACTTTAGGTATTAATCAATTAATCGTTGCAATTAACAAAATTGATGTTGTAGATTACTCTGAAGACAAATACAACGAATTAAAAGAACAAGTTTCTAACTTAATCAAAACCGTAGGATTCAACCCAGCAAACGTACCTTTCATCCCATTATCTGCATTTGAAGGGGACAACATTAAAGAAGCAAGTGAAAACACTCCTTGGTACAAAGGTGACTCTTTAATGGATGCTTTAGACAAATTAACTCCACCTGAAAAACCTACCGATTTACCTTTAAGAATTCCTATTCAAGACGTTTACTCCATTACTGGTGTAGGAACCGTACCTGTAGGAAGAGTTGAAACCGGTATCATGAAAAAAGGTGAAAACGTTATCTTTGAACCTGCTGGAGCTTCCGGAGAAGTTAAATCTATCGAAATGCACCACGAAGTATTCGATGTAGCTGAACCTGGTGACAACATTGGATTCAACGTAAGAGGTGTAGGTAAAAACGATATCAGAAGAGGAGATGTAGCTGGACACACTGACAACGCTCCTACTGTTGCTAAAGAATTCGACGCACAAGTTGTTGTTTTACAACACCCTGGTGTAATTACCGTTGGATACACTCCTGTATTCCACTGTCACACTTCTCAAGTAGCATGTACTTTCTTAGAATTATCTAAAAAATTAAACCCTGCTACCGGTGCTGTTGATGAAGAAAACCCAGACTTCTTAAAAACTGGTAACGCAGCTATTGTTAAAATTAAACCTACCAAACCAATGTGTCTCGAAAACGCAAAAGAAATCCCTCAAATGGGAAGATTTGCTATCAGAGATATGGGTCAAACTGTTGCAGCTGGTTTATGTCTCAACGTTACCCCTGCAAAATAAGTTTGTAAACAATAATTAGAAAGTAATTATTTTACTTTCTTTTCTTTTTGTTTTATTGGAGGATAATAAATGAATCAAGCAAGAATTAAGCTTACAGGAACAGACCCAGAAAAATTAGCATATGTTTGTGATCAACTCAAAAAAATTGCTGAAAGAACTGGTGTAGACTTATCTGGTCCTATTCCATTACCTACTAAAAAATTAGTAGTACCTACAAGAAAATCTCCAGATGGAGAAGGTAAAGCTTCTTGGGAAAAATGGGAACTCAGAATTCATAAACGTTTAATCGGTATTGGAGCTGACGAACGTGCTATGAGACAAGTTATGAAAATTAACGTTCCTGATAATGTAAGTATTGAAATTGAACTTAAAGGATAGATATTTAGATTCTTTCTAAATATTCCTTTTCATATATGCCGAGATAGTCTAGTCTGGTAAGGCGCAGGACTTGAAATCCTGTGGAGTCTCTCCGCCTGGGTTCAAATCCCAGTCTCGGCGTTTATTATATCTATTTTTAAAAAAAGTTTTAACTTTAATTCTAATTATTTTATTTTATTCTTAAATATTATTTTTATGTATGCCGAGATAGTCTAGTCTGGTAAGGCGCAGGACTTGAAATCCTGTGGAGTCTCTCCGCCTGGGTTCAAATCCCAGTCTCGGCGTTTATTCTATAAAAGTTTTTTTAATTTAATATCCAATTCATCTAAATTGGATACAATATTTTCTTTGTTTATTTCATTTATTTCGGGCCTTTGAATCATGATTACTGCAATATCTTTTTCATTGGCTGCTTGAATTTTATCAATAACACCACCAATTTCTCCGCTTTCTTTTGTAATCATTACGATAGCATCATATTTTTCAATTAGTTGAATGTTCTCTTCGGTACTTGCAGCACCAGTCATTGGAATAATATGATCTTGACTAATATTTAATTCACGACATTTTTCAATAGATTTCTCCACTTTTAATATTCTTGGGTAGAATCTGTCTATTGAAACATTTTTCACGATGTCTGCCATTGTGTTGGCTCCTGCAAAATGTAATACATTTCCTTCATTAAATTCATTGGCTATTAATTCTCCTGCTTCAACAAATGATTTTACATATTGTATATGTGATGTATCAATATTTTCCATGTTTGTGATAGGTCTTTCGAAGCGTAAATATGGTATTTTTAACTCTTTTGCAATACTAACGCTGGTCTGAGTAATATGTTCTGCAAATGGATGTGTTGCATCAATTAAAATTTCATAACTTTCCTTTGTGATTATGTCAATTAGTTCATTTTTTGGAAGTGGGCGAGCTATGGTTGCATCACTTCCTCCGTCTTTTGCTAATTTTGCACCGTATTCAGTTGTGGTTGTAGTTAGAATAAATGCATCAAAATTTTTCTTAATAAATTTTATAATGTTTATGGAGTCTTTTGTACCCCCTAATAATAATATTTTCATTTTATCACTTTGTCCATTATTTTTTGAGCAAATAAAATGCTTGAAGCAACGATGATTATAATTATCCATTCAATAATACTAATTGCAGTTGTTCTGAATATTATTTGTAATTGTGGTATGTATATGATTAGTAATTGAAGTACAAATGATAATGCAAGTCCAATATATAAGTATTTGCTTGATTTTTCAGAGTTTGATCTTCCGTTAAATGCATTTAATAATTGATAGACTATAAATAATGTAAATGCAACTGTCATAGCTTTTTTGGTTGATGCACCTGAATAAATTTCCCAATAAAAAACAATAATGGTTCCAATAGCCATTACTGCTCCTAATAGGAATAGGTCTATCAATGTCTTTTTTGTGAGGATATCTCCAGTTTCAGGTGGACGCTGCATGGTATCTTTTTCAGCACCTTCCATTCCTAAGGTCTGTGCTGGGGGACCATCCATTACAATATTTAGCCATAATAATTGTGCTGGATTGAATGGCAATGGCAAATTGAGTAAACTTGTTCCAACTATTGTTAAAATTGCTCCAACATTTGTTGATACCTGGAATTTAACAAACCTTTTAATGTTGTCATAGATTTTACGTCCTTCTTTTATGGCTTTTACAATTGTTGAAAAATCATTATCCTGTAAAATCATGTCGGATGATTCCTTAGCAACATCTGTCCCATCACCCATTGCAACACCAATTGATGCTTTTTTAAGAGCAGGAGCATCATTAACTCCATCTCCTGTCATTGCAACAATGTTTCCTAAACTTTTTAATGTTTCAACAATTCTCATCTTTTGAGCAGGTTTTACCCTTGCATAAACTTGGATGTCATCTGCTATAGATAAATATTCTTCATCTGTAAGTTTTTCTAGTTCTTTTCCGGTAATCACTTGACCATCTGTCAATATTCCAAGTTGTGTTGCGATTGCGATTGCGGTTTTTTTATGATCTCCTGTAATCATTTTCACTGCAATCCCTGCATTAATACATTCTTTTACCGCTTTTTTCGCATTCCTTTTTGGAGGATCTATTAATCCGAGTAATCCTGTGAATATGAGATTTTCTTCAGGGTTTTCTTCATCATTGATTTTATATGCAAAACCGATTACTCTCAATGCATCTTCACTCATGTCGTCAATTTTTTGAAGTATGGTTTCCTTTGTTTCAGCATCAATTATTTTTATAGTTCCATTATAGTCTACATGTTTACATTTATCTAAAATTATTTCTGGTGCACCTTTTGTCAAAACAATTTTATTTTCATTATCTAGTCTATGTATGGTTGTCATCATTTTACGATTGCTGTCAAGTGGAATTTCATCAACACGCTCAAAGTTGCTTTTACAATCTTTTCCAAATCTCAGAATTGCTACATCTGTCTGATTTCCAATTGCAGTTTCGTCTTTTATGATGGCGTTATTGCATAATTTTGAAATCATTAAAGTCTTGTTTTCATTCAGTAAATAACTTTCAACAACACTCATGTTATTATCAGTTAAAGTTCCTGTTTTATCACTGCAGATTATTGTACATGATCCTAAAGTTTCAACAGACAGTAATCGTTTAACGATTGCATTTGATGAAGCCATTTCAGACATTCCAAGTGCAAGTGTCAATGTCAAAACTGCTGGAAGGCCTTCAGGGATTGCGGCAACTGCAAGTGAAACAGCAGTCATGAAAGTTTCAACAAGGCCAACTCCTTGCAGGGTTTCTAAAATAAATATGCCTATACAAACTGTAATTGCAATTGCAGATAATACTTTTCCAAGTTTCCCCACTCTTATCTCAAGTGGAGTTTCTTCATCTTCCTCTTGGACAATTTTTGCAATTTTCCCGATTTCAGTTTTCATTCCAATGTCAGTTACAATACCTATTCCATGACCGGAAATGATGTTTGAATCCATAAAGATTGTGTCATTTATTTCTTTTGCTACTGCTTTGGATTCTCCTGTGAGGAATGATTCATCACAATGAATATCATTACATTCAATCAATACTATGTCAGCAGGAGATTTATTTCCTTCTTCGAGAATTACAATATCTCCAATTGTCAATGTATTTGCATCAACTTCAAATATTTCATTATCTCTTTTAACAATTGCTTTTTTAACTATTATATTTTTAAGACTATCCACAGCTTTTCTTGATCTGTACTCTTGAATGAATCCAAGAATTGTGTTAAGCATTACAGCAAGTAAAATTACTCCTGCATCAATAAAATCGCCAATTGCAATTGAAGCAATGGCTGCTATTATTAAAAGTGCAATTAATACATCAACAAATTGTGATAAAAATAAGATTAATAGGGGTGTTGGTTTTTTTTCATCAAGTTCATTTAAACCGTATTCCTGTTGTCTTTTTAAGACTTCACTTTCACTTAATCCTTGATGTGATGTGTTATATTTTTTTAGGAATTTATCCATTAAATTACCTCAATATGTAAAAACTTGCTTTTTTATAATTTTTTAACTTCATTTTGACCCTACCAGTATTTAGATCTTCATTTGTCAATGGTTTTATGATTAACTGGGAGCCTATTTTTTCCGCAAGATTTATTATATGTGGTTGAAGTTCACTTGGAGGCCTAATTGAGTAAATGATATCAACATCTTTGTATAATTCAAGGTTGGGATTTGTAATGTCATCTTTTATAACACTTGAATCTTTTGGGATGATGTCAGTTTTGATTAAAGTCACGTTATCCTTTTGAGATAGTATATTAGATATTCTATCAAAATTTCCAACACCAATTTCTGCAATTTTTACTTGTTTATCTCCAATTTCATTTAAAATGTAATCTCCAAAATCTTGCCACATAGTTATCCTCAATTAATATTTAATATAACCAAACTATTAAATACATTGTTTTTTATAATTAGTGTTATTATGATTATACGAAAAGTTAATCCAAATGATTTAAATAGAGTTTTTGAAATAGAAAACATGTCATTTAACCAATCTTATGGATTGAAAATGTTTCAACAACTATATGAAATGGGTATTGGTTTTTTGGTAGCCGAACATGAAGGTTATGTAATTGGTTATGTAATGTTTTGGATTAAATATGAATTTAATGGCCATATTATTTCAATAGCTGTTGATGAAAAGTATAGACGTTTGGGTGCTGGAACTAAACTTCTTGTTAAGGCCATTTCAATTTTGTCATTGCTAAATCTAGATACTATCTATTTGGAAGTAAATGAAAATAATCATGGAGCTATTGAATTTTATAAAAAATTTAATTTTAGAACTGATAGAGTAGTTCCAAATTATTATACTGATGGTGATGGCGCCATTATAATGTATTTACCTTTAAGGAAATGTCATGTTTCCGGCGATTAATTGCTGATAGTTGGTTAATGCATCTGCTGGAATCATTCCAGTTGCGTATAATGCTGCAATTAGCACTATGTAGAATGCAAATATTGCAAGTTGTATAATTCCGTGTTTTCTTACATTTGCATCTTTTCTTGTAACTAAATATATTGCGATTATTAATCCTAAAAGACCACCTAAAATTGAGAATATATATCCAAATATTATTATCCATTTAAGCCATCCACTTTGTTTTATCGGTGAACTTGTGCCTGTAACTTCTTTGTTTATTATTATTGGATTAATTTCTTGTGGTCCATTGAACTGACTCTTAAAGACTAAGGGTGTTCCGCATTTCACACAAAAATCTGCTTCGTCTGGATTTTCGTATCCGCATAATGGGCATGCATTTTGTGCAGGAGTCATTTTTGTAAATTCCCAACCGCATTTTATACAAAAACCATATTTGTCATCACTTGTTGAACCGCATTGAGGGCATCTTCTTAAAACCATACTATCACTTACTTATAATTAAATGATAATATGTTATATAGTTTTTTAATTATTTACAATAATTATATTAAACTTGCATTAGATAGTTTAATCTAATTATGATTGAAAAAATAGAAATTACGCAGAGATTTAATTTTAAACGTCTTAATCGTCATTATGAATGTTTCACAATAGATTTTTTAAACAATTCCGCATATTATAAAATCTCAGAGAGAGGTAGTGGAGATAAGTTTTTATCTGAAAGTGATCTTTGTGATGATTCTTGGATTAGCATTCTAAGTGAACTGCGTCGCAATATGACAAGTGAAATTCGTCATTTTAACTTTAAACAGGCTGATAAGTTTTTGTATGGTTTTAATGGATTGGAACTATTTAAGAATTTCGAATCGGAGAAGTTTTCTTATTTTGAAAAAATTGAATTGATTTATTCTTGTAATGTCATCATTTACTCTAGTGATAATTATGAGGAATATTCATTTAAAAATAATTTTCCAGCTAATTGGGTTAAGTTTGGGGAACTTTTAAAAGACTTGTTCAAGTTTGATGTTCTACATTTGGATTATCAAAAACAAATGGTTACTCCATTATTTTATGATATTCGCTCAAACGGAGTTTATCTTGATGAAAAACAATTAAATCTTAAAACTATTGAATTTGGACATTATCAAACTTATCCTTATGATATTCCAAAGCCTAGATTAATCATAGATTTCAATAAAAAACGGATTGAGGGTTACATTGATAAGGATTTGTCAGATAATGATGAAACAATAATTCTAGATTTGTTGGAAAAGTATCATGTATATAACTGGATTTTTGACGAGTATCATAATAAATCCAATACAAGAGATCCTGATGATTTAGAAGGGTATGATTGGTATTTGGAATTTGTGTTTGAAGACAACATTATTTGGCATCTGTTTGGTTATAATGATTATCCAGATACTTATGTGGGTCTTGCTCGTGAAGTTGAAAAAATAACTCGTATGGATCTTTTAGAACTTAATACAATTTCAGATGAAGATTTAATCTTGTTTGACAAATTTGGAAATATGTGCATGTTCGGTGGCTAAATAATCATCTAACAATTTAAATATCTCTTCTTTTGAGTTCATTTTAAATAATTTTGGTTTAATATCAACAGTCCTATACATTCCTTTCATGTAATATGCAGTCTGTGTTCTCATTCTTGAAATTGCTAGTTTTTTAGGTTGTGTTTCTTCAAGGATGTTTGCATGTCTTTTTGCCATAGCTATTTTTTCTTCAACAGTAACTTTTTCAGGTTCTTCACCAGTTTCTAAGTAATCAACGCATTGTTTTATGAGCCAGGGATTTCCAAGGGTTGCTCGTCCAATCATTATTGCATCACAACCAGTTTCATCAAGCATTCTTTTTGAATCATAACATGATCTGATATCACCATTTCCAATTACTGGAATTGACACTGCATCTTTAACCTCTTTGATTATTGACCAGTCTGCTGGAACATCGTATCTCTGATGTCTGGTACGTGGATGGACAGTAATTGCTGAAGCACCTGCATCTTCAATAATCTGTGCCATTTTCACTGCATTGATACTACTTTTGTCCCATCCGCTTCTAATTTTTGCAGTAACTGGTATTGGAACAGTTTCAACAACGGTTTCAACAATACGTTTTGCTTTTTCAGGATCCTTTAAAAGAGCACTGCCTGCTTTTGATTTAATAGCTACTTTTTTAACTGGACATCCCATATTTATATCGATAATGTCTGGTTTCATATTTTCATAGATATATTCAGAAGCAATTTTAAATGAATCTGTACCGCAACCGAAGATTTGTTGGGAAATGGGTCTTTCTTCATCCTTCATAAATAACATTTCTTGTGTTTTGAAATTATTGTACATTATGGCTTTATCAGAAACCATTTCAGTCTCAATTAAACCACAACCCATGGATTTAACTATGCTTCTAAATGCATGGTCACATATTCCTGCCATGGGGGCTAAAACTACTTGATTTGCTATTTTGACATTACCAATTTTCCATTTCATTACATTTTTATTTCTTTTAATTATATATTATATTTTTGTAAATTTTATTATTTTTTAATTAATTATTTATATATAAAAAAAGATAGTTAATACTATTATACTAATTTAATTTTTATAGGGATAACATGGCTGAAGTATCATCAAAAGAATTATATGAATTCAAAAAAACTTTAAAAGAACTATCTGGAAAAAGAGGTAGAGGTACAGAGCTTGTTTCCGTTTACATTCCACCTGATAAACAATTAAGTGATGTTGGTAAGCACATGAGAGATGAACTTGGACAAAGTGCTAACATTAAGAGTAAACAAACAAGAAAAAATGTACAATCTGCTATCGAAGTAATTTTACAAAGTATTCGTTTATACAAGCAACCACCTGAAAATGGTTTAGTTTTATTTGTAGGAATGATTCCTAAAGGCGGTCCTGGTACTGAAAAAATGGAAAAATATGTTTTAGAACCACCGGAACCAATCACAACTTACTGGTATAAATGTAACAATGAATTTTTCATTGAACCTTTAGAAGAAATTATTGAAGAAAGGGATACCTACGGTCTTGCTGTAGTTGACAGGAAAGAAGCTACTGTAGCTACTTTAAAAGGTAAAAAAGTTAACATCTTAACTCACTTAACCAGTGGTGTTCCTGGAAAACACAAAGCAGGGGGACAATCTCAAAGAAGGTTCGATCGTGTAATTGACCTTGCTGCTCACGAATTTAAAAAACGTATTGGTGAACACATGAATGATGACTTTTTAGATCTTAAAGATGATTTAAAAGGAATCATTGTTGGTGGACCTGGATTTACCAAAGAAGAGTTTATCCAAGGGGATTATCTCCAATATGAACTTAAAGATAAAATCATTGCAACTGTGGATACATCTTATACTGGAGAACCTGGTATTCGTGAAGTTATTGATAAATCTGCAGATATTTTAGATAACTTGGATGTAATGCATGAGAAAAAACAAGTTCAAAGATTCTTAAAAGAGTTGACCAAAGATAAAGGTTTATGTTCTTATGGTGAAAATCAAGTTAGAAATAATTTGATAATGGGTGCTGTTGACACTTTACTTTTATCTGAAGATTTGTCTAGCATGCGTAAAACATTTGAATGTACTAACTGTGGTACTCAAAAAGAAGTCACTGTTAAAACTCAAGCAGAAGCTGATAAATATGATGAAAAATGTCCTAATTGTAATGATACTTTCAAAGAAATCGCTTCAAAAGATTTAACCGATGAATTTGTTGAAAAAGCAGAAGAAATGAACACAAACGTTGAATTCATTTCCACTGAAACTGAAGAAGGTATGCAACTTTTCAGAGCATTCGGTGGTATTGCTGCTGTTTTAAGATATTACGTAGAATATTAATTATAGTATTTTGGAGATTTGTCCAAATTTTCTATAATATTATTTCTTTTTTTCTCTTTTTTTATTGTATAATAATCGTTTAATCCTTCTTCTTGTCTTATTTTGTTAATTAATTTGAAAAATAATTGCTTATTGACTTTATTTTCTTTATTTATCTCAGCATATAATGAATGCATTGTTCTATTTTTTGTAAGATAACTATTTTTCAAATCATTATATTGGGATTTAGTTAATTTTTCTACAGTCATTTTTCTCACCTTATGTTTTTGTCTACTAAAATTAAATTTTTAGTATACTTTGTAGATTAATTTATAAATTATAATATATAAATAGATGTGCTTTTTTAATTTATATGTATTTTTGTTTAAAATTTTTTGCATATTTGTTTATTTGTTCTAAATTTCTAAGTGGTTCTTCTTTAAAATTAAAAAGTTTGATTTTTTTTTACACTTCGGAATTTCTTGGTTGGCAATCATTTTCCGACTTTGTCCATTTTTTGATTATTTTTGTAGACATTTTAAATTTTTATCTTAAAAGTTATGTTCAGTTAATTATTTTTAAGTTATTATTTCTAAACAATGTTTATAATAATGATTAAATTTTATTAATTTTTTTTAGAATATTTTAGTAAAATTGAATAATATTTAAATATGAGAACATCTATATAATTAACTATATTGTTAAATTGCTGGAAAAATTCTGGCAAAAAATTTAATTTAATAATATCATATAAATTCTAAATTTATTATTTGGAGGAATAATTTTGTCATACGTAGATGAAGTAATTGAAACTATTATTGAACAAAACCCTGGTGAACCTGAATTCCATCAAGCTTTAAAAGAAGTAATGGAAACCATCAGGCCTGTAGTTGAAGAAAACGAAGAAGAATACAAAAAAATTGCACTTCTTGAAAGATTAGCAAATCCAGAAAGACAAATTAAATTCCGTGTTCCTTGGGTAGACGACAACGGTCAAGTACAAGTAAACACAGGATACCGTGTACAATTCAACAGTGCAATTGGACCTTACAAAGGTGGATTACGTTTCCACCCTTCTGTAAACATAGGTATTATTAAATTCTTAGGTTTCGAACAAATCTTCAAAAACTCCTTAACTGGTCTCCCAATTGGTGGAGGAAAAGGTGGATCCAACTTTGATCCTAAAGGAAAATCCGACAGAGAAGTAATGGCATTCTGTCAAAGTTTCATGACTGAATTATACAGACACATTGGTGCTGACACTGATGTACCTGCAGGAGATATTGGTGTAGGTGCTCGTGAAGTTGGTTTCTTATTCGGTCAATACAAAAGATTATCTAACTTATACGAAGGAGTATTAACTGGTAAAGGATTAACTTTCGGTGGATCTCTTGCAAGAACTGAAGCTACTGGTTACGGATTATTATACTTCACTAACGCAATGTTAAAAGCAAATGATATTGATATTGCTGGTAAAACCATTGCAGTATCCGGAGCTGGAAACGTAGCTATTTATGCTATTGAAAAAGCTCAACAATTAGGTGGTAAACCAGTAACCTGTTCCGATTCAACTGGTTGGATTTACGATCCTGAAGGAATTGATGTAGCATTACTCAAAGAAGTAAAAGAAGTAAGACGTGAAAGATTAACTGCATACGCAGAAGCAAGACCTAGTGCTGAATACCACGAAGGTAAAGGTGTATGGACCATTAAATGTGACATCGCATTACCATGTGCTACTCAAAACGAATTACAATTAGAAGATGCAAAAGCTTTAGTTGAAAATGGTGTACTTGCAGTTGCTGAAGGAGCAAACATGCCAACCACTATTGAAGCTACTGAATACTTACAAGCTAATGATGTATTATTCGCTCCAGGTAAAGCATCCAATGCTGGTGGGGTAGCTACTTCTGCATTAGAAATGTCTCAAAACTCCCAAAGATTATCCTGGACTTTTGAAGAAGTTGACTCAAAACTCCAAGGTATTATGGAAAACATCTTTGCAAATGTTGCAGCTGCTGCTGAAGAATATGGTTTCGATAAAAACTATGTTGCAGGAGCAAACATTGCAGGATTCAAAAAAGTTGTTGATGCAATGATTGCACAAGGAATCGTATAGATTTCCTTGTTTTTTCCTTTTTTTTATTTTAATAATCTTTTTAACTTATTCATTTTCTAACTATTTTTTTAACAAGTTTCATATTTTTATTATAATCATTATTGTTTATTATTCAGATTTGTAAAATGATGTTGTATTTTTATAAAATTATGATTTGTATTAAAAAATATTCATTCGTATTTGTACGAAAGATTTATATATTATCAAACGAATAGTTATTAATAAGAATATATCTTAAAATTTATTTATAGTATTACCATATCAGTCTCTTTTCCCGTTTTTTATAAATTTTAAGGGTATGTTCTTAAACATAAGATTGCTTTTTTTAGTACTGAACTTTATATTTTATAAAAAAGCAATCTTTAATTTCAACCATATTCTTTTTATTATATTTTGTTTATTTTTGGTGATGGTGTTTAATTGGATTATTATTCATTAACAAAGTCTTTTAGTGCATCTCCTGTAAAGTGGAATATGTTCCAATCTTTTTTTTCAGCACCAATGGATAAATAAAAATCAATGCTAGGTTTGTTCCATGAAAGGCAAGTCCATTCGAATCTACCATATTTTCTATCAATAACTATTTTTCCAAGCTCTTTAAGTAATGCTTTACCATATCCTTTTCCACGATGTTCAGGATCTACAAATAAATCCTCTAAATGCATATTGACATTTCCGATATATGTTGAGAAACTTAAGAAGTATAATGCAAAGCCAACTGGTGTTCCATCAACAAGAGCAAATATTACTTCTGCTTGTTTCTCATCAAATACCCATTTTTCAATTGCATCTTCAGTAGCGATAACCTCATCTAATCTTTTTTCATAATCTGCAAGCTTTTTTATATATTCTAAAATTAATCCAGAATCTTTTCTTTCAGCTATTTTAAATGTTAACTCGGACATAATATTATTTTGGTTAATCTTTTATTATACAATTATGGAATGATTTATTTAATATGCATAACAATTATTTAATGAGGTGTTAATTATGGCTAATTTTAATTCGTTAGAAGAAGCACGTGAATTTTTTTATAAAGATAAATTCGCAGTAAATACTGGAGTTACATTAGATGAATTAACAGAAGATAAAGCTATTTGTTCTTTGATGGTATCCGATGTTCATAAGAATGCTTATGGGGGAGTAATGGGTGGTGTAATTTTTACCTTGGCTGATTTTGCTTTTGCTGTATTGTCTAATCAAATCCATCAGTTAACTGTTGCTCAACAAGTAAGTATTAATTATCTGTCTGCTCCAAAAGGGGATAAGTTAATTGCTGAGGCAACTTGCAGAAAAAGTGGAAGGACATCATCTATTGTTATTGTGAATATTTCAGATGATGTTGGTCGTGATGTTGCACAGTTTGTGGGTACTGGTTTTAAATTACAAAAACAATGAATGATGAGATTAATTCTCATTTTTTTTATTTTATTTAAATGACATTTATTTGAATATTTTTTTAGGATTATTGATTAATTAAATAGTTTGTTAACTTAAAAACAAACTTTTATAAAATATTTTCACGATTAAAGTTAAAACCACTTAATTTATATTATAGAAAATTAATAAGTATAAATTGGCTAAAAACAAGTCGTGAAAAAATGCCATTCGAAGTTGCCTGCCGCACTTCGAATTTTTTATACAATAACTAATTGTTGCTATATGCAACAATCATATTATATTTTAGTTACATATTCTCATTTAATTTAATTGATTTTCCAGTTAATTAAAATTAGTTTTATTTTAGTTTTTGATAGTATTTTATTTGAAAAAATAAAAATATGTGATGCAGTTTTAAAATATAATATATTTTCTTGTTTGGTCTACATCAATTGATTTAATTTTTATAATTATCAAGTAATTTGGAAACTTCATATTTGAATTCCCACTCGACAAATAATAAGATTTCTGTTTTAGTGTAATTGATTAAAACAGCATCAATATTGTTTTCTGTTAAAAGATTAGCTAATGTGAGCTCAGTAATGTCAGGATTAGTAATACTGAACATTGCAGTATCTTTATCACGTGAAATGGAACTTAAATCGTCAGTTTTAATTACGTGATCATGGTATAATTCATATGCTTTATTTGCATCTGCACTGTCAATAAATACTGTTATTGAATTATGATGAGGATTCATCTTAAAAAGATTAATTCCATTTTCCAAAAGGATATTTGCAAGTGATGATACAATTCCAACTTTGTTCAATAAACTTTTTCCAACAATTGTTATTGAGGCTACAGGATTCTCATATAAGTCAATTGGCTTGTAATCTTTAGGTCCTGTAATGTAAGTTCCTTTAGAACTTAAATCACCATTTTTGAAATTAATGATTTTAGCATCAATTTTTGGATGCTTGTAATCAAGTGCATGAGGATGCAATACTTGCGCTCCATGTGTAGCAAGAGTTTTCATTTCATCAACTGTGATTTCATCTAACAAAACTGCTTCCTGTATCTTTCTTGGATCAGTTGATAAAACACCATCTACATCAGTTACGATAACAACTTCATTTGCATTTAAACATTCACCAATTAAAAATGCAGTAATGTCACTTCCGCCACGACCTAATGTAGTTACCTGGTCACCACATTTACCTAAAAATCCACAAACTACTGGAACAATATCTTGGTCAATCAAAGATTTAAGATTATTCACTTTTTCTTTTGTTTGTTCAAGGTCAATTTTACCTTCCATATAATTTGAATCGGTCATAATTGGCCATAATTCTGAGTAAGGGTCAATGAATATGGATTTAACGCCTAAGGATTCTAACGTAGCTGAGAATAATCTAACACTAATTCTTTCTCCCATACCTACTATTTCAGCATGTTGTTTATCTGTGATATTATATGTTATTGCATCGTCTGCAAGCTTTATTAAATCATCAGTTGTTTTGTTAACAGCTGATACCACGACAACAATCTGATTACCTTTTTTATATTCTTTTGCTATTGATTCGGCAGCTTTTTTAATTCTCCGCCCATTACCGACAGAAGTTCCACCAAATTTTGCTACTATTAAATCCATTAAAATTCACCTAATAATTTAATATATGTGTGGTATTTTTATTAAAGTTTTATGTATTGTAAGATTTTTTTAGATAAAATATTTTATATATCAAAGTTTAATTTTTAATCATGACATTACTAGATACCATGCTTAAAAGAAGAAGTACAAGAAAATTTACAGATAAACCAGTAACAAAAGAAGAGCTTGATAAAATTTTACAAGCAGCACTTTTAGCTCCAACTAGTATGAATAGAAAACCATGTAATTTTATGGTTGTTGAAAGACGTGAAACACTTGAAAAATTAGCCAAATCAAAAGACCATGGTGCTGATTTAATATCTGGTGCTGATAAAGCTATTGTAGTTCTTGCTGACACAATGATTGCAGATACTTGGTGTGAAGATTCTTCAATCGCTTTAACATATATGCATTTGATGGCATCTGAGTTGGATTTGGGAAGTTGTTGGGTTCAGATCCATTTAAGATCAAAGGATGGTAAAAATTCAGAAGAAATTGTAAGGGATATTTTAAAAATTGATTCTCATTATAGGATTGCAGGTATTTTAGCAATTGGTCATTCTGAGAATATTCCAAAACCACATACTATAGATGATGTTGATAAGAACAAAATACACTTTTTAATTTAGTGATTGGAACTTTAACTACTTTTAACCCTTGAATAGTTACAATATATTTATATGTATTTTTTCATATATTTTACTGTAGATATAGTTACTCAATTTATAAGGAGGATTTTTAAATGCATGTTAAAGACGTATTAGATGATTTGGATATTAGAGTCGATTTACCTCAACATTGGTATTCTACTGATGTAAGTAATGAATTTGAAGATGCTGACCTTGTTGAAAATGACGAAATAATCAAAATCAAAGTTGAAGGTGAAAAAAACACCAAAGTCATTGTCATTGATGTTGATGATGGTATGAGTGTTGTAAGTGTATTTCCTGATAAAAAAATTATTGGAGTTAAATACTTAGAAAACAAAGATGACTTTGAATATATTGGAAAACCAGCTGATTTGTATTTTTAAACCTTAAACTAAACTGTCACCCCTCTTTTTTACTATTTTTTAATTTTTAGATTAGATTATATATTTTGTTTTATGTTTCCTAATTACTGTAATTAAGTTACAAAATATTAAATATGTATAAACTATATTCTTAATCACAAAAATTAGGAGGATTTAATTATGGCTGATAAAAAAGCACCTGCAGAAGGCTGGCCTGTAATCAGTGGGGATTACATTGTTGGGGACCCTGAAAGTCCAGTGGCTGTTACAACTCTTGCTTCTCATATTGAACCTGATTTAACTGGAGCGGCAATTGCAGGACCATGTAAAACTGAAAACTTAGGTATTGAGAAAGTAGTTGCGAATATTATTTCTAATCCGAATATAAGGTTCTTAATTTTGGCTGGTGCTGAGGTTCAAGGTCACATTACTGGTCAAAGTTTCAAGGCGCTTCATGCTAATGGGGCAGATCCGGATAAAAAGAAAATCGTTGGAGCAACAGGGGCTATTCCATTTGTTGAAAACGTTCCTCTTGAAGGTGTTGAAAGATTCCAACAACAATTGGAAATTGTTGACTTGATTGATACTGAAGATGTCGGAACCATTCAAGCTAAAATCAATGAATGTGTTGAAAAGGATCCTGGTGCATTTGAAGAAACTCCTATTGTTATGGAAGTCGACGAAGAAAATCAAAAACTAGTGTTAGTTGTTGAAGAAGCTGAAGATTAATTTCAGCTTTTTTTTACTTTTTTTATTTTATTTTTTCAAATTTTTGTGTAATTTTGCATATCCTCATTGTCTTTTTTAATAATATGCAAAAAGTTTATATATGATAACAAATATACTAGTGATTACATTCTTAGTAATTGTATTTTTTACTAAAAGATGTTTAAAATAGTTAAGTTTATATACTATTGTATATAAGATATAATTACACAATTAAATCTTCATTGTAAAAATGCAGATTTTATATAATTGTATTTTGTAAAAATATTGTTGAATTCTTCCACAAAAAGTGGATTTAAAAATAGTAGGTGATAATATGAATGATTACCAATCTAACTCTGTTAACTGGAGTGAAAAAGTTAAAATCTTGGATGAAAATATTAGGCGTGAAATTGGACTCGAAGGGGACAATGAAGCAAAACATATTCTCATTAAAGTTCAAACCAACTCTTCTGAAGCCATCGAACCAGCGTTCATAGTCGGGGAAGATGATACATTCCTTGATTTATTTGTTTTATCTCCACAAGGGTCTGGCCTTATTTCTACTGCCGTTTTAAAGAACAACATTCAAAGTGTGGGTGTTATTGGTGGGGTTTCTGCTGAAAAAGTAGATATTTCTGAAGCACCTAAAGAACAGCTTGTTGATGATGTAAGTGCATTGTATCAATAGGAGTGGAAATGTCTAGATATAAATTCTACAAAAGGTCAAGAAAAAAACACAATGAATATTATAAAAGGGAGCAACTTCTCAACAGAAAGATTAGGAAGTTTCAACATGACTTCTATAATCTTTCGAATCCTCCAATTGCATTCGAATATCACCAAATGGATGCATTAAGAAAAGAAATTAAACATTTGTTCGGACTTCAAGAGTATCAGGTCTGGCAAAAATCATATAACCGTAAACATGCTTATTTCAGCCAACTCTCCCTTTTCAAATCAATGTATATGATGTGGAAACGCTTCACATATTTTGTTTATCTTGAAGAATACCACCAAGTTCCCCATCATATTGCTATGTGGGCCAAATGTATTGGCTCAACAATGGTTCCGGGCAGGTGCTTTGGAACCTAATTTTTTATATTAAATTAACTAAATTTATTATTAGTGAGAAAAATGCAAACTGTAAAACTAAATGATATTGCAGAGATTTATTCTGGCCTTTCATACAGGCGTTATTTGGATGATAATGGATCATATAATAATGTTATAGTTCAAAGATCAATTAAAGGAGATGGAATTGTTGCAGATTTTGAAAAAGTCAAATTAAAAGAGAATATTAAAGAAAGATTTTTCTCAAAGTCTGGTGATGTACTAATGAAAATGCCATATCCATTTGATGTAGTCCAATTAAATCAGGAAGGACTTGTGGTAAGTGATAGAATAGCTATTATACGATTGAATCCGGGTTTTGATTCTGCATTTATTGCTCATATGTTAACTAATGCTCACGTTAAAAAACAACTTCATGAAAGTGGAAGTACTGAAAGGATACCTCACATATCCATTAAAGAAATTAAAGAAATTGTTCTTAAAGTTCCTGATTTTGAAACACAGATAAAATATGGTCAACTTTTAAATACAATTAATGAAAAAATCGCTGAAGACTTGAAAGCTGTTGAATATGATAGACGCCTCAAAGAGGGCATTTTAAATAAACTTTGGGGGGAAAATAATGATTAAACGTAGAAAGTCTCATAATTATACAATTTTCAGGAATATTCGCACTAATCTTAGACAATCTGAATACTCCAGTGATGCCAATTATCTTTTAGTTTTAACATTTTTATACAAATACTGTTCTG
Source organism: Methanobrevibacter sp. (assembly GCA_022775905.1). NCBI lineage: Archaea > Methanobacteriati > Methanobacteriota > Methanobacteria > Methanobacteriales > Methanobacteriaceae > Methanobrevibacter > Methanobrevibacter sp. The sequence continues at coordinate 18,265 of JALFJX010000009.1, read as the reverse complement.
ATTCACTTAAAGACTATTTTTTAAGTGTTGTTGAAGATAAAGAAATTACTCTCGATGAAGCGTTCAGAGATCCGTACTATCAGGAAGTATTTAGAAATGATGCATTTCATATGTTTGGGTATTATATCAATAAACCTGAAGCATATATTGATGAAGTAATTAATAATGAATATCCTGAGAGGTTTTTCCTGACTTCTTTTGTTAGGACATTTTTTAATAATATTGAATTCATGCCAAATTCAAATTATGAAAAATATTTTAATTTTTTATTTGAATCATTTAAAAGTGAAATAAATCTTAAGAAATTGGAATTTGATAATGAACATAATCTTCTTTATAAAGATTTAATTTATTCAATCTCAAAATTAGATCTATTTGAAGATGAGTTCTCATTTACTGAAGTTTTTGATCAAATTTGTCAATCAAGATATATGGGTATTGAACATGATCCAGATTATATCAATACCATTTTAACTGAATTGGTCTGTGCAACAAAATCATCTCCTATGGATGTATATAATCCATTTTTAAATGATGCATCTTCTTTAATTAATTTATCTGATAAATTCTCATTTCCTTACGGCAAATCATATGGAAAATGTTTTGATAAATTAACTTACTGTGTTGGTATGGTCAGACTTTTTATGAACTATTTTGATTTGGATGGAGTATTTTTAGAATTTGGAAATGCAATTGACTCTGTTGATATTGATGGTGCTTCCTATGATGTAATTATATCAAAATTACCTCAAATTGGAGGTTGGAGCTCCAGAATATCCAATAAAACTCAAAATATTGAACTTTCTAAAAGAAGCAAAAGAAGAAAGCTTGAAAATGTTCTTTCATCAAACTTCAAGATGAGTGAAAAGTCTTTTGCTGATGATGCTCAACTGAATGATGCTTTGGAAAGCTTACTTGAAAAAATGGACATGGATTTAGGTTCTGAAATTGAATTTAATGGAGAATATGAATCACTCAAAGACAGTGAATACTTATTCCTGATTAATTTAATAAATAACCTTAAAAATGATGGAGTAATGGTTGTTGCTATTCCTCAAAGTTTTTTATTTAAGAATTCATTGTCTACATTAAGAAAATATTTAACTCTTGAACATAATTACCTTGATACTATAATTAGTATTCCTGATGAATTGGGCAGATCTGCAAGGCCTGAAATTATCTGTGTATTTAGAAAAAATAGGAATAGTGATAATTTACTGTTTGTTGATTTATCACAAAATTTTAAAACAAAAAAATCTTCAAATGCATTGCCAGGGATGTTTAAAAGGAATTTGTTATTGTCTGAGGATAGTATAAATAAATTAATTGATGTTTATAAGAACAATCAAATAATTGATAAATATTCTAATGTTGTATCTATTTCAGATATTGAAAATAATGATTTTAATTTATCTGTTTCAAGATATGTGGATACATTTGAAGGAGAATTTATTCAACTAAAAGATTTGGTTCATGAAAAAGAGGAAATCACTTCAAATATCAAAAGATTAAATAAAAAGATTGATGAAATGATGGATGAGTTAAATATTAACTTTTAAATTATTTTAATAATTATGAATGTATAAGTTGCATTCTGGTTTTTTTATCTTAAAAAAGAGAAAGTAAAGTAGATTTATAATCTACTAATTTTAATTAAAGATTCAACAGGAACTCCTTCGATTTCAGAAAGGCCTGCTTTATCAATTAATACAGTAACACAGGTAGGTTCTCCACCTAAGTCTTTTACTGTATGAATTACTTCTTTTACAGTTTTTCCACTGGTGATAACATCGTCAACAATAACTACTCTTTTACCTTCAACAGTTCCGAAGTTAGTACTTATTGCTCCATTATCTTCGGTTGAATCTTGGTCTTTTCTGTGTTTGTTTGGGTGGAAAATAGCAAGAGAAGTATCAATTCCAGTCATGTCTTCAATGAAGTCAGCCATTACAGTTGCAAATGGAACTCCACTCACTGCAATTCCAACAACAGTATCTGCTTCTCCATGGGATAATGCCATATCACTTAAAGCACCTGAAACGTAACTTAAACGTGTGGAATTTCCACCAATGCTTTTCCAATTGATAGCAAAGTCTACTGGAGCATCGGTTTTTTTTTCTGTTTTTTGAAGAATTAACCATCTTGCAGTATCCATACTTACATTAAGTTCGTCAGCGATTTCACCGGTTGTAAAACCATGTTTTCTTAATTCTTGTGCTTTTGCGATTAATTTTTGTTTCACACTATCACCTTTGATTATAATTCATCAAAACTAATTGGTTTATGTTCTTTAGAGGATCTATTTGCTGCAATAACCATTTTAAGTGCTTTGAGTCCATCTTCACCAGTAATTTCTGGTTCAGTACCATTTACTACAGCATTTAAGAATGAAATTAATTCTCCTTTTAAAGGTTCTTCATGTTTAATTTGTATGTCTTGTGCGAATTTACCGTAAACTTCAATGCTTTGTTGGATGTAATCTACGGATATGATTCCTGCAGTACCGGTAAGTTCTAATTCTCTACGTTTGTAAGGAGTTAACCAGTTTACTTCAATAATTCCAGTTGATTCATTGTCGAAGTTAACCATAATTTCAGCATGATCTTCAAATTCACAATCACCTAATATATTGTTCATGCTACCATAAACTTGTGTGACTTCTTCATCGAATAAATAGTTCATTATATCTAAATCGTGAATAGCTAAATCTATTGCAACACCAACGTCTTTGATTCTTGGTGGTAATGGACCTACTCTTTTTGCAAATGCAGATACAATATCTCCAATTACTCCATCATCTACAAGTTCTTTAGCTTTTTGAACAGCAGGATTAAATCTTTCAACATGTCCAGTTGCAAGTAATACTCCAGCTTCTTTAGCAGCTGCAATCATTTCTTCTGCTTCTTCTAATGTGAATGCAATTGGTTTTTCAACTAAAACGTGTTTTCCATTTTTAATTGCTTCCATTACCACATTGTGGTGGAAGGTAGTAGGAACACATACGCTTACTACTTCAATTTCAGGGTTTTCAAGTAATTCACTGTATTCAGTGTATCCTTTAGCACCATATTTTTTCTCAATTTTTTTAAGTGCTCTTTCACTTACATCACTTACAGCGACTAAATTTGCTTCTTCGATTTTGTGATAGACACGAACATGGTTTTCACCCATTGCACCTACACCAATAACTCCTACGTTAACAGTTCTCAATTTAATTCCTCCGTTTAAACATAATCCTGGAAATGTTCTCCAATGCGTCTGCCAAGTTCAATCGCATTTCTAATAGAACCTTTCTGGGTTTCCTCTTTAAGGATTTCTCCTTCTTTAGTTAATAAGATTGAATAAAGTTTGAATTCTTTATCATTCATGCGAGCAATGGCTCCTATAGGCCATTGGCATCCCACACCAAGTTCTTCTAAAATCATTTTTTCAGCAAGTACTTCTTGCATGGAAATGTAATCATTTAACTTTTGAATTGTTTCTTTCTTATCAGAGTCTTTTCTAGTAATGATTGCGAGTGCTCCTTGTCCTGCTGGAGGTGTAATGTAATCTACAGGAAATACTTCTTTAATGTATTTTGTAAGATTTAATCTTTTAATACCAGCTTCAGCCATAATAGTAGCATCCAAATCACTATTAAGTGCTTTATCAATTCTAGTTTCAATATTTCCTCTGATAGGTTTAAGATCGAATTCTTTTTCGTAACGATTACAGAATGCTTCTCTTCTAAGGCTGCTTGTTCCAAGTTTTGATCCGGGTCCAAGTTCTGCCCATGATTTTTTTGAGATAAGCACTTCATTTGGAGATTCACGTTTAGGAACTGCAGCAATCTCTAAATCTTCATTTAGCTCGGTGGGTAAATCTTTAAAACTATGTACTGCAAAATCAACTTCTTCGTCTAAAAGTGCAATATCGAGTTCTTTTGTGAATAATCCTTTTGAATCCATATTGTACAATTGTGAAGTAGTAATTTTATCTCCTTTGGTCTTAATAATTTCTAAATCAATAGCTTCTCCAGTTATTTTCTCTAACCAAGCACATACTTGTTTGGTTTGGGTTAAAGCTAATTGACTTCCGCGAGTTCCAACAATCATTTAGCATCTCCAATTTTTTAAAAATTAATTGTATAAGTTATAAGTTATATAATTTTGTTACATTGTTAAGTATGAAATTAATAATTATTAAATGTTTATAATTTTTTACAAACAAAATTTTTTAAAAGGAAATTACATTTGCTATCTTTGTTTTAATTTTCTGTAATCTGATCTATAAATGAAAAGAAGATTTTTATCATTTTTTAAGGCAATATTGTAAACCTCATTGTAATCTTCAATAATTTGACATTTCTTGGACATTTTTTTCTGAATTGAACTACCCACTTCTCCGGTTAAAATTATGTTGCAATTCATTTTATCTAAAAATTCGCTGACTTTATTTTCATTAATTTCTTCGCAGGTGATTCCATAATCCCCACCAATCGCAATTATATAGTCATCAGGATTGTCTATCATGTTAATGGATTCTTCTATTGCTTTTGTGTTAATTCCAGGATTAATTTCTTCGATTACTGTGATATTCTCTATTTGTCTTTTATTTGTTCTTCCAGGAATTCCCTTATAGTTTTCAATTCCATTAATTATTTTATCTTTTGGAATTTCTAAACTTAATGCAGTTAAAATAACTCCTAGAACATTGCTTACATTGTGTTTTCCAGGTGCAAAAGCAGTCAAGTTTATTTCACCTGAAACTATATTGTCATTAATTGTTTTAATATTCCTAAATATGATATTCATTTTAGTTTCGTTCAATGAATAACTGACATTATTTAAGTATAGGTTTGAAGTTTCATCAACTAATGAGAAGGTATTCATTTTTTCATGTTTTACATTAGAATAGTAAGTATCATAAGCTTCCTTTTGACAAACTACTGTATTGCAGTTAAATACTTGTTTTTTAGCTTCACTTGCACTACGTTTGCCTTTTGAAATAGGATAATTCTCAACAATATTGGTTAGCACTCCTACATCTCCAATACCACTCACTCCTAATGATGATTCAAAAAGGGCTGAGTTATATTTTCTTGCGTTTTCACCTTTGACAATTCCATTATCAATCCTGCAAATTGGATTAGCTATTTTGTATGCAAGGTCAATTGTTTCTTTGATGTTGGCTGGTGCTATTGAGATATTTTGTTTCAACATGATTTTCTTTTTGTTTTCATATAATATTGCACCAAGACTGGATAATATTAGTGGATTTTCATCAATTAAAATCTCTTTAAGCATAAAAACAGTTGAAGTTTTTCCTTTAACTCCTGTGATTTCAACTTTTGTTAAATCTTTTCCCCAGTCAACTAAAATGTCATGGATAATCTCATGGTGTGTTTGAAAAGTATAATTTAGGCGGGGATTATGTTTAATGATGTCTTTGAAGTCTAAGGGCATATGAATCGGGTAGATAACATTTATATCTCCCCTAAAATCTGCTAATTCATTTAGCTGTATCAAATCGACATTGTAAATGTTAAGCATTTTTGCATCAATATCATTTAATGTGTTGTAAAGATCATATGCTAATACATTTTTTCCTTCCTTTGCAAGGCTAATTGCAATTTTAACTCCTCCATGAGTTAAATCGATTACAAGATGATTCATTATTCGCACCTTGAATTCTTAGGCAATCCACCTTCATTTAATTTGTCTTTAACTTTTTCATAGAAATATTTGGTGGAAGTGCGGATGAAATAAGCATTTTTATCTGATTTTTTGAATTTGATTTCTTCTTCGTATGCTGCTTCTTCATTAATTTGGCCATCAATAACAAATACTGCAGTTTTTCCTTTTTTAAGTAATTTAACAGTAATTTCACTGCTGTCTGATACTACAAATGGTCTTGCTCCAAGTTTATATGGGCAAATTGGAATGATTACAAATCCTGCAACTTTAGGATCAACAATTGGACCACCAGCAGACATTGCATATGCTGTTGAACCGCTTGGGGTTGATATAATCAATCCGTCAGCTCTCACTTCTTCAATTATCTCTCCGTCAACTTGTATTTCAAAGTGCATCATTTTTGCAGGTTTGTCAGTCATTATTACTACTTCATTCATCACAGTATACTGATGATTTTCGTGTGATACAACGAGTCTGCTTCTTTTTTCTTTATAATAATCTCCTTTTAATATGGAATTTAATGCTTTAAATGTATGGGGTGTTTCAATTTCCGTTAAAAATCCAACTGTTCCCATATTTATACCAAATAATGGAATTTCAGGGTTCATTTTTGCCTGTGCTCTTAAAAGTGTTCCATCTCCTCCAAGAATTATTGCCATATCACAATCAAAGTCAAAAATCTTCTCTTCAAGTTGTTTGAAATCTATATTTAAATTGATATTATCAAATGCATCAGCCATTTCAGGATAATTTTCTTTTATATCTTTGATTATATTATTCAAATTCGGGTTATTTTTTAGTTCATTTAGTTTATTGGCTAATCTTTCTTCAATTTGAACTTCTCTACCATTTGTTAATAAGTAGTCAATAATCTTTGCAGCATAAAGTATTGGTCTTTTTTGATCAATTCTAGATACTACTCCAACTTTTCCAATAAAATCAGTTTGATTGTCATTTAGGATGTCAATCATTTGTTTGTGGAGTATCTTATTATTTGCAGCCACAATGATTGTTTTTTCATAAATACTTAATATGTTGTTTAGTTTTTGACCGTACTTGTTGGTGATGATACATCCTGCTTCTTCCAGGATTAATTTAGATGCAGCAATATCAATGATTCTGCTTCCTCTAAGGTCAAGAAATGCATCATATCTTCCACTAGCAACGTAAGATAATTCTAACACTACACTTCCTAAAACTCTCATACGACGAGCATTATCTACTAATTTGGATGCTTGTGATGTTCCGCTTTTGGTAAATCCTCCAAGGGTCATATCACTAATGTTGATTATATCACTTGGGTGAACCTCTTCATTATTTAACCAGCAGCCTTTTCCTTTTTCTGCTTCAAAAAAGTTACCGTTTGCAAAACTACTGATGAAACCAAGTTCCACATCATTTAAAGTTGCAACACGTCCTTGGTGCACGCTGGCAACAGCTATTGAAATACCGAATGCTGGAATCTCTTTGATTGCATTGTTGGTTCCGTCAACGGGGTCAATTAAAAAGATAAATTTTGGAATGTCATATTCTTCTAAATCTGTACGTCTAAGTTCGTCAGTAAGTTTGATGCTTCTTTTGGTTCCACGACCAAGTTTTAGCTCTCCAATTTCTTCACTAACAATGTATGATAGGACAGGTGCATTTTTTAAGATATTGATCATTTTATCTTCAGCAATTATGTCAATTAATGAAGTTGGAGTCCCGTCAGCTCCGATTTTTACTTTTTCACCAGACTCTGGTTTTCCAACATATGGTCTGATTGCTCTTGAAACTTCACGGATAATTGCATAAGATAAATCAGTTGCAATTTGTTTGTCTTTTGCATCCATTTTATCACTCTATAATTTCATCTTTCAAATAAACTACTGATGCAACTACAGATGCGATTTCACGAACAGTTGTTGTTGAATACTCAACTATTAAATCCTGTTTCATTTCAACTCCTCGTTTATCCATCATATAATTGACCATCATTTTTGCTTCTTCAATTAATTCATTGGGATCTTTGTTGATTCCTGTTGTTTCAACAACGCATCCTAATTCTTCACCAATAGCTACTGCAACGACAGCAGTTATTTGATCTCCGGGGTTATCTGAGGTTACATCTGATAAAACACAGTTTACCATAGCTCCTGCTTTGAGTTTAGGTAGCTCATTAATTTCAGCATTGCCTGCAAGCATACTAGATACTTTTATTAAGTTCACATCACCAATTCCAGCATCAGTTAATGCATTATCGAATGCGTTTAATTTACTTGGACCTTCATCTTTTCCAGATACAATAGCTATTCTCATTTTATCACTAATTTTAGATTTGTTTTTTATATTAAATAAATATTTAAATGATAAAAAAGTAATTAAATTTAGGTGTACCTAATGATTTTAAATAAATCCTTATCAATTATTTTATCTGCATGTTTTTTTATGTTACTTATGTTGATTGTATCTTCAATTATTGTTGTATTCTTTAATGGAAGTTCAGTTTCATATGTTGGTCTTATTTTTGTTGTAATTTTTTATTTTATGGCACGTATGTTCTATAATTACTTGAGAAATGATGAATTTTATAAAAACAATAGAAATCATTCAAGTGATGTGCCTGATGAAGATTATTTGGTTAAAGGTCCAAGGGATACTAAAAAAATATTTATTGTAATATGGGTTATTATTATTTTAATTTTGGCAGCTATTTCCCTGTGGTTGTATTCTTTCAATAATGGTTTAATTTAATTTTTTTTAAAATTTTTTTTATTTGTAAAATATGTTTATTTAGCGAATAGTTTATATAAAATGGAAAAGATAATTTATATTAATCTAGTAATATTCCTTATTACATAGGTTAAAAACCGGTTTTTATTTATGGAGGAAAAATTATGTCAACAAAAGTTGTAGAGATTAAAACCTTAAAAGTTGGAAAGTACATTGTTTTAGGCGGAGAAGCTTGTAAGATTATCAGTTACACTACTTCATCTCCTGGTAAACACGGAGCTGCAAAAGCAAGAATTGAAGCAGTTGGTGTTTTCGATAACCAAAAAAGAAGTTTAGTTAAACCAGTAGATAACAAAGTAGATATTCCTATTATTGATAAAAGATTAGGACAAGTTATTTCTATTCAAGGAAGCAATGTTCAATTAATGGACATGGAAAACTATGATACTCTCGATTTACCAATGCCTGAAGATTTAAAAGATTCTATCGTTGAAGGTATTGAAGTGGAGTACATCGTTGCTTTAGGAAATATGAAAATAATGAGAACAAGAGGATCTAACTAGATTCTTTCTCTTATTTATTTTTCCGTTTAAAGATTAATTATGCTTTTAAATACATACGAACCATGGAAATTTGCATTTTCTAGTGAAAATGAAAATATTAAAGAAAATTCATTTGGGATAATCGGAGTTCCCTTTGATAGTACTACTTCTTATCACTCCGGTGCACGTTTAGGACCAATTGTTGTAAGAGAAGCTTCATTTGGTTTTGAAAAATATAATGCTGTTTTTAATAAAGATTTAACTGCTACTTTTTATGATTTTGGTGATGTTAATGTAATTCCTGGAAACTGTGAAAAAACTTGCAAAATCATTGAAGACACTGTTAACGAATTAATTGAATTGGATATTAAGCCAATTATAATTGGTGGTGAACATTCCTCATCAATCGGAGCTATTAAAGCACTATATGAAAAATATGGTAAATTAACTGTTGTTCACATGGATGCTCACAGAGACCTTGCATTTGATTTTATTGGTGAGAAATATTCTCATGCAACTGTTATGAGAAGGGTTCATGAATTGGGCGCTGATCTGGTTCAGATTGGAATTAGGTCTTTTTCCAAAGAGGAGGACGAATTTGTAAAATCAACTTACAATATTCAAACATTTAAAAATAAAGACGTTCACAAGCACATGGATGCAATCGAATACTATCTGACAAATATCGGTGGTCCTATTTATATTTCAATAGATATGGATGTACTTGACCCGTCAATCGCTCCGAATGTTGGAAATCCTGTTCCTTGTGGATTATTTGTTTCAGAACTGGAAGATATTATCAGGACATTATCTCATAAGAACATTGTTGGTTTTGATGTTGTTGAAACTGCAAGCAATAGATTAGGTGATTCCACTGCGGTTGTTGGGGCTAAACTGATTTATGATTTTCTAACTTTAATAGAATAATATTCTTTTTTTAAAAATTAGTCTTTATAGTTGTGTTCGACTTTATTCAGATAATATTTGCCTTTATCTGTAATGGCATAAAACCTATATCGTTTGTCTTCTTCATTAAGACATTCCACCAGTTCGGCTTCTTTTAAGGTCTTTAAATATTTAGATACATGATTGCTATTATCGTCAATATCTTTACTAATTTTTGAGGGTATTTTATTTTCTTTTTCTAAAGATTTTAGAACTTTAATCCTTTTTTTAGAACGTACCAGTAAAGAAATGATGCTCATGTCATCTTTTTGTTTCATATTTCAGAATTTAAATTTTGGCTATTTAATAGATATCTATATGATATTAGCATGCTAATAGCAATGTTTATATTCTGTGTTTAATAAAATAATCAATACAAACTATTGAGGTTATGATATTTCAATAAAATTTATTTCATTCTAGAAAATAATAATTGAAAATCGAATATCTTTAACCATAAGAAGCAATCGTTGAGGAAAGTAGTTTATATTATAGGTGATAAAATGCTAGTTCGTAATTTAGATTTTCTATCTATTCCAAAAGAATTTGCTAAAGTAGAAGTTGAAATTTATGATAATAAATCTATTGCGTTAGTTTATATTGAACAGAAAGGATACTCTTTAGTTTTAAAAACTGATGAAAAAATTGATTCAGTGTTTTTACTTAAAACGGATATTCTTCCAAATAATGTTAATGACCACTCAGACAGGGAAGACTTTATTAATGTCTTAAAAATGTTGTTGGACAAAATTTACAGTGTTGCAGATATAAAAGAATATGAAAAACAGCACCAGGAGCATGTATTTTTAAGATTGATGGACATGTTGAATGATGGAAATGGAATTGAAATGATTAATGAGGACAATTCTCAAACATATAAAGACATTGAAAAGGGATTCATGAAACTGGAATTGGATATTATGGATAATAAAATCAATGCTTTAAATAGTTCTATTTCCGATGTTTCAAGTAATTTGGATTCAACCGTTAAAGATATGGAAGAAAAATCTTGGGGAAATAAACTTAAAAAGACTTTAGGAGATAATAATTGGGGTTAAATTATGGTTAAATGTCAAAATTGCGGAGCAGAAGTTGTCGGGTCTGATTTTTGTTTTAATTGCGGAGAAAAAGTTGAAAAATTTGAAGGCACTTCTGATGTTTGTCCAAAATGCGGAACAAAGAATGATAAAAACACAACGTTTTGCCGTGAATGCGGTCATAAATTGGAAAATGGTGCTGCCGTATCTTTCAAACAACAGGAATGGAATGCTAGGCGTGATGAAGTTCTTGCAAGATATGATAAACTTGCTGAAGAGTTTGGAATCAAAGGCGAAGATTACTTCTTAACTAGTGTAAAACGTTTCAACATGTTAGAAAAGACCACTAGTAAGCATAAAACCATTAATAAATATGTTGGAGGTTTTAATCCCGATTTATATGTTGGCAATGAAACAATGATTGATGGTTTTTTCCTAATTAAGGAAAATAAATTTGTTTTTATGGAAATTGATAACAGGGACTGGGAAAAGGTCAATGCAGGAATTAATAATTTTTATTTTGATAAAATAGTATCAATGAGGGTCACTAAAAGACTTGGTGATGAAAGCAGATATGAGGACATCACTAAAAGGGCTTGGACATCTCCTCATGATATCAAGCGTGACATTCAAAATAAAATCCAATCTCTTAAAGCAACACGATTTAAAGACATGATTGCAAACAATGATAGTGCAGACATGTTTGATAGATTGTTAATCAAATTAGTTGACAACACTTCTTATGAAATTAGACTTCCAAGTTTTGAATTTGGTCAGAACTTAGTGGATTTATATGAATCCTTAAAAGACAAACCACAAACAGTTGTTGTTCAAAATCAAGCTGCAGAACCTAGTAAAGCCCAACAATTAAAGGAATATCAGGAATTACTTGAATCAGGTTCGATTACTCAAGAAGAATTTGACAAATTAAAAGAACGCTTATTATTTGGATAGTGAAGCATCATGGTTAAATGCGGTAATTGTGGAATTGATGTTCCAGATGGTTTTGAAAGTTGTCCGAATTGTGGAAATGCCTATATTGAATCTGAAAATTTAAATTCCTCAAATAAAATTAATGTCATAAAATGTAGTAGCTGTGGTGCTGAAATAGGTTCTGATAATGAATTATGTCCTTCTTGCGGCAATAAACTTGAAAAAGAAGATAAAAATCTAAAATGTGAAAAATGCGGATCCGTATTGCTTGACAAAGTTTTGTTTTGTCCGACATGCGGTTCAAAGGTAAGTTTTCCAAATAAAACTGCTCAAATAAAAACATGTCTTAATTGTGGAAATGAAGTAGAAGAGGATGTTGAGTTTTGCCCAGAGTGCGGAACTAATGTAAATGTGGGTGTGAAAACTAAACATGAATCAGATTCTACTTCCCTTGAGGAGAAAATTAATTTGGAAAACATTATAAAACCATCCGTTATAGCTTTAATAGTGTCTATAGTTTTATCCATATTTGGATTATTAATCGGTTTTTCATGGTTTTCATTTGTAATGGCCATTATTTTGGCTGTAGGATTTTTTGCAGCACCTATTGATAATGAAGTTAATGCGAGTATATTCGGTTTTTTTGTCGGATTGATTTTAGGCATTTTAGAAAATCCGATAATCGGATTTATGTTTGGACCATTTGCTGCAGGTTTTTATGAAGGCTACTTTGGCAGCCATCTGATTATTCTGTTGATTTTAAGTGTTGTTGTAGCTTATGTCTCAAACATCTATCTAAAAGACAATGTCGAAGACATTATCACTAAATTCAAAAATATGCTCTAATTGACCATTTTTCATTTCTTTTATCTTTTTAAATCATAACCATACCATTAAATATTACCAAAACCAAATTTATATTATTAACTAAAAAATGGAGCATATTGTTATGAATAAAAGAACTATTGAGCTTTCAGGCCATATTATTGATTCATTGACTTTAACTAAGACAATGGGAATAATTATGGACAAAGGCGGAGAATTTGATATATTGGAAATTGATGTTGGACGTAAAAAATCAGACGTTAGTCGTGCAAAAATTGAAGTTTCAGCAGATTCTCCTGAATTGTTAGAATCAATCTTAGATGAATTATCTGTACTTGGTGCAGCAATTGATGATATTAAAGAAGTTAATCTCGTTGCATCTGTTAAAGATAAAGTTGCTCCCGAAGGTTTTTATTCATCATCTAATCATACAACTCATATTCTCTATGACGGAGATTGGATTCCTGTTGAAGATATTGAAATGGACTGTTTAGTTGTTGTTGATGAAGATGAAAAACGTGCTTTTGTAAGACCTATTGCTGATATTAAAGTTGGAGATAAGATTGTTGTTGGTTTAGATGGGGTTAAAGTAACACCACCTCACAGATCAAGAGATGAACAACAAGTATTTGAGTTCATGAACAGTGAAGTATCTTCAGAAAAACCTTTAATGAACTTAATTAATGGTATTGCTAATGAAATGAAAGAAATCAAAGCTAAAGGTGGGAAAATCGGTATTGTCGGTGGACCTGCTATTGTGCACACTGGTTCTGGTAAATACTTAGCAGCTCTTGTTAGAGAAGGTTATATTGATGTTATCATGGCAGGTAATGCACTTGCAACTCATGATATTGAATCAAACTTATTTGGTACTTCGTTAGGTATTGAAGTTGAAACAGGTAAAATTGTAGCTCATGGTCACACTCACCATATGAGAGCAATCAATAGAATCAATAGGTCTGGTTCTATTAAAAATGCAGTTGAAGATGGGACTTTAACTGGTGGAATCATGTATGAATGTATCAAAAATGATGTTCCATATGTTCTTGCAGGTTCAATACGTGATGATGGACCACTTCCTGATGTAATAACTGACACTGCAGAATCACAAAAGTTAATGAGACATCATGCTCAAGAAGTCGACATGGTAATTATGATTGCTACAATGCTCCATTCAATTGCAACTGGTAACTTGCTCCCTTCAAGAGTAAAAAGTATTTGTGTAGATATTAATCCATCTACTGTTACTAAATTATCAGATAGGGGAAGTGCACAAGTTGTCGGTATCGTAACAGATATTGGAACATTCTTACCACTTCTTTATAATGCATTACATGAGGAATAATATGGAATTTACAGCATACATTCTTGATGTATTGACTGATTCAGCATATCCTGCAAAAATTAATATTGCAGATGGTATTTTTAAAGAGATTACTCCTATCTCAGTTTCTGATGAAACTAAAATGGATGTGGAAGGATTATTACTTCCAGGTTTCATTGACTCACATATTCACATTGAAAGTACTATGCTTACTCCAGCACAATTTGCAAAAATTGCTGTAATGCATGGAACTACTTCTGTTGTATGTGATCCTCATGAAATAGCTAATGTTTGTGGAATTGATGGTATTGAATTCATGATTGAAAATGCCAGTCAAGTTCCATTTAATTTTTATTTTTCAGCACCTTCTTGTGTCCCCGCTACTTCTTTTGAAACATCTGGTGCTATTTTGGATTCTAATGATATAGAGTTTTTACTTAAAAAAGATGAAGTTGTAGCTTTAGGTGAAATGATGAATTTCCCTGGTGTCATCAATGCTGATGATGAGGTTATAAGAAAACTTGAACTAGCCAGACAGTATAAAAAACCAATTGATGGTCACGCTCCATTGCTTTCTGGTAAAGAATTGGATAAATACATTGAGCAATATATCGTTACTGACCATGAATGTAGTAATTTCACTGAAGCTATTGAGAAAAAGCAGAAAGGTATGAGAATCATGGTACGTGATGGATCTTCTGCTAAAAATATGGAAGCTCTTTTTGATTTTTCTGAACGTATTGAGTATTTGAAAAATCAGGATAGTTTTGGTATAATCCCAACTGAAGTTTTGGAAAGAAGAATTCATTCTCCTATATTTGATTTTATAGTAAGTGATGATAAGCATCCTAATGACTTGATTAATGGGCATTTGAATAAATCTGTTAAAAAAGCATCTGAATTGGGTGTGGATATAATTAAAGCCATTGAAATGGTTACAATAAATCCTGCAGCACATTATGGTTTGGATGCTGGTTCAATTGTCACTGGTGCAAAGGCGGATTTTGTTGTAATTGATAATTTGAATGATTTCAATATCCTAAAAACATATGTTGCAGGCCAATGTGTCTTTGATGGGGAAAATGTTTTGTTTGATGCTCCTGAAGTTGATGCAAAAAATTCCATAAATGCAACTAAAAAAACTGCAGATGACTTTGAGATTCACTTTGATGGAGAGGAATGTGAAGTTAATGTGATTGAATGTTATAATGGTGAATTATTAACCTCCAAATCCACTGCAAATTTAAAAGTTAAAGATGGAATAGTAAAACCTGACATCTATGAAGATGTATTGAAGATATCTGTTGTTGAGAGATACGGTAAGAATAATGTAACAAATGCATTTATTAAAGGATTTGGTCTTAAAAAAGGAGCTATTGCATCCTCAGTAGCACATGATTCTCATAATATTATTGTTATTGGGTATTGTGCTGAAATGATGGCTGAAGCTGTAAATATGATTATTGAAAACAAAGGAGGATTTGCAATAGCAAGCGAAGACTTCAACGAATCATTATCACTTCCAATTGCAGGACTTATGAGTAATGAAGATGCATTTGATGTAGCTCATAAGTTGGATGTGTTGCATAGGATGTCTTCTGCATTAGGTTGTAAACTTGACTCTCCATTCATGACTATGGCATTTATGGCATTATTAGTTATTCCTTCTCTCAAAATATCTGATTTGGGACTGTTTGATGGAGATTCATTCGAATTTATTGATGTTATTAAAAATTAAGGTTTATAACCTTTTTTTATTAACTCTTTTTTTATTTCATGCATTGCTTTTATATCTTCTTTATATCCTACTTTTACTACAACACGGTTTGCTTCCCTAAATCTTTTAATGTATTCTTCTTTTTTATCATCATTTACCATGTCAAAACGGGTTAAATTAGCTAATGATTCAATAACATATGCAAAACCTCTATTCATTGCATGAGTTGGTCTGTTAATGACTAATTCAGTAACTTTTGATTTTATAACAATTGCTTCGCCATTTTTTTTAATCGGATCACTTTGTTTCACTGCTTCAGTTAAACTGATTACATTACATTTAAAATAAGCATCAGCACATTTAAGTGAGTTATCTTCATTAAAATACTCTTCAGGTAAGTTTCCAAGGAGTGATACGGTAAATAAATTTGGATCATGTGTAATATTTACAATAAACTCTTTTTGAGATATTATGTTTTCTAATGTATGGCTTCCTTTAAAAATACGATTTAAAATTTTATTTTCACCTGCACATATTACTCCAATGGGTGCAGCATTTTTAATGTTTTTACTATTTTTTGTGGTGATGATTGTTTCGTACTGTCTTCCTTTTTCCATTCCGATTAAATTTAAATTTGTTTTCATTGTATCATGTAATATTTTTTTTTAAAAAACCTTTTTATATGTTGATTAACAATATATTATTAATATTATTTATTTTTAAGGTGCTTAGATATGAACTATAAAATGTATGACGAAATGATGGAGCAACCAGAATCCCTTAGTAAAACTTTCAAATCAGAGTTTTCTAAAATGGAAGATGTTTCTAGATTGGTTTCTGATGTAGAAAAAGTCTATTTAATTGGTTGTGGCAGTTCAATTTCAACTTGTTATAGTGTACGTGATGCAATTCGTATGTCTAGTACTAATATTGATATTGAAGTATTCACTGGCTATGAATTCTATTATAATAAAAGATTAATTGAAAATGAGAATTCTATTGCAATATTTACATCTCAATCTGGTGAAACTGCTGATACCTTAGCATCTCTTAGAAGATGTAATGAACTTGGAATTCACACTGTATCAATTTCAAATGAACCTGAAAGTTCAATGACTAAAGAAGCTATAACTTCAATAATAACTAGATGCGAAACTGAAACTGCAATTTTAGGTACTAAAACTTATATTACTCAATTAGCTTGTCTTTATCAAATTTTATTCTCAGTTAGTGATTATGAAAATAAAACTGAATTATTGGCTGAATTGCATGATTTGCCTAAAATCTTAAAAAAATTATTGGATATAACTGAAGATGAAAATAAAGCTTTAGCTGAAAAGTTTAAAGATGAAGATCTTTTCTATTGTTTAGGTAGTGGACCAAACTTCGGTCTTTCCTATAAATTGGCAATGACTATGCTTATGGAAGGAGCTATCAAACATGCTTGTCCAGTTTATGCTGCTGAATTTAGACATGGTTTAATTGAACGTGCTGAAAAAGATGTTCCAGCTATATTTTTAAGATCTGGTTTTGAATCAGATGTAATGACTGATAAAGCAATTGAATTTTCTAAAAATCTAGAATTAAACTATATTGTATATGATTTGGATGATTATGTTGGATTGGATAAATTATTGTCCCCATTCATATTGGTAATTCCATTAGAATGGTTTGTATATTATTTAGCACACTTCAACGGTGAAGATCCTGGTGCTACAAGACATATCGGAAAAGTCAGATATTAATTTTTTTTAAAATAAAAAAAGAGAAAAAATGTAGAGTTTATTCTACATTTACTTTATGTTTTGGTATAATTAATTTTGGAATAGTTATTTTAACAATTCCGTTTGAGAATTTTGCAGTAATTTTTTCAATGTCAATGCTGTTGGAGAATCTTACAGTTTTAACACATCTTCCAGTTTTAATAGCAGAAACAATTACTTCTGCTTCATCTTCTTCATCGAATTCTTCGATGTAAGGTTTGAAAGTGGTTTCAATGGTTAAATCATTGTCTCCTGCTTCAATTGAAATATCTTCTTTTGTAACTCCTGGAACAGCAGCTTTGATGAAATAGTTTTCTTTTGTTTCTACGAAATCAATGTCGATTGTTTGCACGGTTGCTTTTTTGTATTCTGAATATCTTTGGTCAGCGGTTTTTTGCATACTTTTAATGCTGTCTTTGAATTCATCTAAGCTTTTGTATAAGTCGTTAATGACATTATCTGCTATGTTTTTTCCTTTTTCTTTGGTTTCATCGAATTTTTCTTTAGTTTCGTTGATTTTTTCTTTGGTTTTTTCTTTTTTTTCATCGAATTTTTCTTTTGTTTCAGTAAATTCAGTATCAATGGTTTCAGAGTCTACCATAATTTTCACGTTCCTTAATTGATGAATTTTTTATGAGTGTGTAATACTTACTTTTTGTTAGTATATAAATTTATCTATTAATTACTTAAAGTTACTAAAAGGTAACTTCAGTAATATTCATCATCATCTTCTTCTTCAACAGGTGTACGGTCAATTTTCTTAATTTCATCAAATTTGGAATTAATCTTATC